>CAZXFE010000001.1:0-61477 GCA_964639795.1 uncultured Enterobacteriaceae bacterium
CTACAATGCAGGCGGGCCAGAATGCCTCACTCAAAAAACATTCGGTCACACACAGGAGGAGGGCGGTTTTACGAAGCGCTTATTGTAGATCGAGGCTAGAAGATTTTTCTAAAGCCACTTTGCCTTTCCGCACGAAATCCTGGCCAACAATGCCGGACGAAACAATGAACTTGAAGGCTTCTTCTACTGTGTAGTCAACTTCAACCACCTCTTCGGGCGGAACCATGACGAGAAATCCCGACGTTGGATTCGGTGTGGTTGGAACAAATACTGAAAGAATCTGTGGGACAGATACGAGACCCAACGCATCGTCTCGTTCCGCCGCAACCAGGCCCATCACCCACATGCCTTTGCGCGGATACTGAAGCAAGACCACTCGCTGAAAGCTGCTGGACGGACCTTGGAAGGTTTCTACCATTTGTTTGACCGCACTATACACGCTGCTGATCAGTGGCAAGCGCAGAATCATAATGTTGACCGCCTCAAGTACCTGCCGCCCGATAAAATTCGTTCCAACCAAGCCCAAAAGGAAGATAATGGCCAGTGCCAGGAAGATATTCACGAATGGCGTGATCGGCTCAAGCCACCAAAAACGCTCCAGTCCGAGCGACCCAAACAGCGCTTTCATGACCGGCGCACCAGCGCCGCTCAGCAAGTCAAACAGAAAGGACACCAGCAGATACGTAGCGACCAGCGGGATAAGAATGAGGAGTCCAGTAAGCAATGTGTTGCGCAAGAAACGCGATTTCGTCCTTTTTCGCTTCAAAACGAAACCTCCCGAGACCTTGGTAATACAGCGATACTCATCACTGCAGATGGTAAAGCAACAGCCTAGGGTTTAGCAAGAAAAGAACCGAGTCCCGCTAGACCTAACTTACACCTCAAGGATCTGAAGGCCGGTCTGACACAGACACGCAGCGCTAAATGGCTTGGAGAATATGTGGACATCGGGGTGCTGACGCAGCTCTACCGAGGGATCGAAGAAAGCGGAGATAAGAATTATTTTGCCGTGGGGATCGGTCTGTTTGATTTTATCAGCCAGCTCAATGCCTGACATGGATGGTATACGCACATCGGAGTTACACAGGTCATACCGTTGACGACAGACCCGCTGATAAGCCTCCTAGCCATCTGTTTTCTGCTCGACTTGAAGCCCTTCTGCTTGGAACATCTCAGCTAGGATTTGGCAAAAGGTCACGTCATCAACAACAAATAAGATGTCTCGAATCACGTCTGTGAGCCTCCGGGAAAAGCACTTGCAGCAACGGACGGTTGCGAGAGAAAGGTTTGGCTGCGGAGTCGGCCCGACGGCGGCGATCTTTAATTTATCTTTCGCAGAAGACCGATCAAGCCGGCAACCGACTTGAAGGGACAGATATTATAGCGGCCCGGTGCCAAGTGGCGAAAAATCCTTACCAAAAGGGCGAAAACATCGTAAGGTTTGCCTGGAAAGGCCAATATCTTAGGCGTATATATTGGAGAGAGGGGCTCATGTCTCATGTAAGTTGCGCGGCTGCTATCCTCGATCCTTGCGGCACTATCATTGCGTGCTCTGCGTGTGGGGGAGGGCTCTATACATGGTAACCCCGGCCTCAACAGCTGAGATTATCTTTGCAGAGGATTCCGTGCTTATCCGTTTGAATCACACTATCCCAGAGCGTAACGTCAGGGGTCCTTTCCTGTGTCCTCGGTGTAACCAGAATACCTGGGAGGGAAATCGAGTCCATACACTCAGGCATGGTTGGTATGATCCGTATTTTGCGGAGTAATTCAGAGAGACTATCTCGGGGCTCCACAACTGTTCATAAGCTAACCTAAATCAAACAGCATAATTAATTTGAACTACTTATATTCAATTTTATCCCCAGTTTCCCAATACAAACCACGCAGTGTAATTCACGGCGAACCAAACCGCCTTTTGCCAAACGGTACCCGCGACTGCTTGAGACCGATGATAGGAATATGCGGCCACACGCCGGAGACAGGGTTTGATCCGCACCTAGTTATCAGCTTGTCCGCATAAGAATTCTATGGAAGTTTTCAAAAATAACACTATTGGGGATTTATACACGTGCGAAAAGGGAGGCCTTGAATGCCTATTAACGAGAGGGGAAAGCCGCGCCTGCTTTCACTCTGGAAAACGAATTTGGCGCGAAAATTTCACTAAAAGACTTCTAGGATTCTCACACTAGGTTTGTCAGAAAACATAAGCTCAATTTTATGTTGCTCAGCGATCCAACAATGCAAGTAACGGCAAAGTCGGTGTATATGGAGAAAAGACGATGTACGGAAGGAAGACGGTAGGCGTTATTCGATCAACAGTCTGGATAGGCCCTAGCGGCAAAATAAAAAACACTGGAAACGCGTGAATAAAGCAGCCAAAGTTCATCAGGTGCTGCGCCAAGGCTGACGCCTGATGCAACCGTAGGCGGAGAACGATAGGATGACAACGAAAGAACACATAAGGCCTCTAGATAAGGCGGATCGGACGTGTGATGTGAACGTCAACGGAGAGCCGGTTGTCACCGTAGAGTTCGTTGAATCTCCACAGG
This sequence comes from uncultured Enterobacteriaceae bacterium, assembly GCA_964639795.1. Taxonomy (GTDB): domain Bacteria; phylum Desulfobacterota; class Binatia; order Bin18; family Bin18; genus Bin18. The sequence continues at coordinate 2,553 of CAZXFE010000001.1, forward strand.
GGACGATAGTCATGCTACGCTCCAAAACGGAGGGCATGGGAGGCTACCAGGACAATGCAGACTAGTGTTGATCATAGAACGCTTTTCCACCCTCTGGTCGCAGAGTGGTTTTCCTCCGAGTTCGCGCGTCCAACGGCGGTTCAGGAACAGGGTTGGACATCAATCTATGCGGGTAAGGACACGCTGCTTGCCGCGCCCACCGGGTCGGGCAAGACACTTGCCGCGTTTCTTTGTGCGATAGACAAACTGACCAGAGCGGCGATCGCGAAGCGCCTAGAAGACCACACCTATGTGATCTACGTCTCACCACTGAAGGCCTTAGGGAATGACATAGCCAAGAACTTGGCCTATCCGCTTTCCGGAATTCGGAAGCTCGCTGAACCGAGTCCCTATACTGTTCCACAGATCCGAAGTGCTGTGCGAACCGGGGACACGCTGACAAAGGACCGGCAACGACAGTTGAAAACCCCTCCGCATATATTGGTCACGACCCCTGAATCGCTCTATATCCTCCTCACTGCGGAAAAAAGCCGACAAATGCTCAAAGCGGCCTCGACCGTCATAATCGATGAAATCCATGCCATGGCAAACGATAAGCGCGGCTCACACCTGGCACTCACGCTGGAACGGCTCGACGCGCTGGCAGAAAACAAACTTCAACGCATCGGATTATCAGCAACTCAGAAACCTATCGAAGAAGTAGCCCGTTTGTTGGTGGGTCATGGGCGCTGCCACAGGGGCAAGCCAACCTGTCAGATTATCGATGTCGGCCATAAACGCGAGATTGAGCTGCGTATAGAGACTCCAGAAATCGAGCTTGGGCCCATAGCATCCCATGAACAGCGGGACGAAATGTACGAGCGTCTGGTGCGCCATGTCGAAGCACATCGTACAACGATCATATTTGCGAATACGCGCCGTCTTGTAGAACGGGTAGCGCACGCCCTAAGTGACCGGCTAGGAAAGGAGCGGGTCGTCGCACACCACGGCAGTATGTCACGCACGGCACGGCTAGCCGCAGAAGAAGGGCTCAAAGCCGGCACAATTCCCGTGGTAGTCGCCACCGCGTCCCTAGAATTGGGTATAGATGTCGGCCATGTAGACCTGGTCTGCCATCTCGGTTCCCCAAGATCTATCGCGACGCTTCTCCAGCGCGTTGGACGATCGGGACATTTCCTAGGCGCGATACCAAAAGGAATCATATTCCCTTTCACGCGGGACGATCTGATCCAAGCCGCAGCAGCGGTGCGAGCCGTGAAGCTGGGACAACTCGATACGCTGCATATTCCCGAAAACGCGCGAGATATACTCGCTCAGCAAATGGTGGCTACCGTGGCCTCGGAAGGAGAGGTCCATACAGAAACGCTCTGGACACTTGTACGGCGTGCGTATCCGTACCGCCGCCTCGAACGAAAAGACTTCGATGACATATTAGCCATGTTGTCAGATGGCGTCTCCACAAGGCGAGGCCGGAGGTCGGCGCATCTACACTATGACCGAGTCAACGAGATAGTGCGTCCTAGACGCGGAGCGCGACTAGCGGCCATCACGGGCGGCGGAGCTATTCCGGACACTGCTGACTATCGAGTGATTGAGGAGCCGGCTGAAACCTACATCGGTACTGTCAACGAAGACTTCGCGATTGAGAGCATGGCCGGGGACATCTTTCTTTTGGGGAACAGATCGTGGCGGATCCGCCGAGTCGAAGCAGGAAAGATACGTGTGACAGATGCACAAGGTGCACCACCGCACATTCCATTCTGGCTCGGGGAGGCTCCGGCGCGAACATTTGAGCTATCCCAAGCGGTCTCAGATCTTCGTAGCGAGATTGCCGAGCGCGTAGAGCACCATGACTCGGCTGAAGAGTGGCTTAAAAAAGAGACGGGGATAGACCCGTTGGGTGCCGTTCAGATGATCCAGTATATCGCAGATACGGTGGCCACTCTTGGCTGCGTACCGACTGTCGATACGATTGTCGCGGAACGGTTTTTCGACGAATCCGGCGGGATGCAACTAGTTATCCACTCACCGCTTGGAGGATATATCAATCGTGCATTTGGACTTGCTTTGCGAAAGCGATTTTGTGTGTCGTTTGATTTTGAATTACAAGCGGCGGCCACCGATGACGGGATCGTTATTTCGCTCGGGGAGCAGCACAGTTTCCCTCTGGATTCGGTATTCTCGATGATTTCTTTACGGACCGTAGAGGCAGATCTTACACAAGCGGCGCTCCAATCTCCCATGTTTACCAGTCGGTGGCGCTGGAATATTACGCGCGCCCTAGCACTGCTGCGACACAGCGGCGGAAAACGTGTTCCCATGCCCATTCAGCGCATGCGCGCGGATGACCTACTGGCTGCGGTGTTTCCTGCTCAGGTTGCGTGTGGAGATAACCATCTCGCCGGGCCAATCGATTTGCCGGATCATCCGCTCGTGAATGAGACGAAGGAAAACTGTCTGTATGAAGCCATGGATCTCCATGGTCTCAAAGGGCTCCTTTCGAATATACGCTCAGGGGCGGTGGCCACTGTTACCGTGGAGACCCGTGCGCCATCCCCGATGTCACATGAAATACTGAACGCCAACCCGTATGCTTTTCTTGATGATGCGCCGTTAGAAGAGCGACGTGCACGCGCAGTATCTTTGCGCAGAACCGACCCCGACCTCGCTACAGGTATGGGCGCGCTTGACCCCGCCGCGATCGATACGGTGAAAGCGCAAGCATGGCCAGAGGTGAGAACCGCTGATGAGCTTCACGACGCACTTTTGACATTATGCGTTCTCCCAATATCCGAACTAGGTGCCTGGAAGGAGTACGTTCCCACTCTGAAAGAGGCTGGCCGCGTGTTTCACCTAAAATTGCCGGGCTGCCAGGGATTCCTGGTACCAGCTGAGAGAGTAGAACTTGTGAGGAAGGTCTATGCCGGTGCTGAAATAACGACAGGCGAACAATTTTTGGACGCAGAGTTTCCAGACGAACCCGTGCTAGAGATCGCTCGTGGTTGGATGGAACATATTGGCCCCGCCAGCGCCAAGGAGCTTGCATTTAAGCTTGCCCTCACACCGGCAGCGGTAGAGTCCGTGCTGGCGCGCTTAGAATCGCTTGGGAGCGTGCTGCGGGGAACGTTTACACCCAATGCGACCGATGTCGAGTGGTGTGAAAGGGGTTTGCTGGCGCGTATTCATCGCTATACCATCAGCAAGCTACGTAAAGAGATCGAGCCGGTGTCTCCAGCGGATCTCATGCGATTCTTGTTTAAGTGGCAGCACGTCACTCCAGGAACGCAGCTGCATGGGAAAGATGGAATACGGGAAACTATTTCTCAGTTGCAGGGGATAGAATTGCCAAGCCCAGCCTGGGAGCAGGTCGTGTTCCCTACGAGAATTGCCGAATACACCCCTGAACACCTCGAACAACTGTGTTTGTCAGGGGAAGTCATGTGGGGCCGACTGGCAGTGACTCTGGACGATACCCAGGCGAGTACGGCTCGCCATCCCAAGCAGACGCGTTCTGCTCCTCTGGCGTTTTTTCTGCGTGATCATCTAACGGACCTTATCGAAGCACCTGCATCCGAGGAAGGCTGGGCCGCGACTCTCTCCCAACATGCCACCGAGGTTCTTAGACACCTACAAACCCACGGAGCCTCGTTTCTCACCGATATATGCCGCGTCCTAAAACGGCTTCCGGCTGAGGTCGAAGAGGCATTGTGGCAACTTGTTGCGTCAGGAGTCGTGACAGGCGACGGGATAGCCGGATTGCGTACACTCCTCTTGCCCGCGGTAAAACGAGCCCCAAAACGCTCACGACGATCCCACCTTCGCGGCATCCATGGCAAATCGGCAGCTCGACTTATGCCGGTTGGTCGGTGGTCCTTACTATGCCCATCGGTCGAAGATCCTGAAGTGGGAGAGGACGCCGCTGAGTTCGGCACCCATCAATTGTTGAGGCGTTACGGCATAGTTTTTCGTGATATGCTCGTTCGAGAGCGCCATGCCCCACGATGGCGTGACGCTCTTCCTGTTCTACGACGTCTTGAGGCACAAGGCCAGCTGCGAGGCGGCCGCTTTGTGTCCGGCTTCGTGGGTGAACAGTTTGCCCTTCCCGAAGCAATAGATACACTGCGAGCGGTCAGACGTAACCAAGGGGAAGATAATATCATCCTCATAAATGCATCGGATCCCTTAAATTTCGCCGGTATACTGACGCCGGGCGATCGGGTATCACCCCTCTCCGGTCAGGTTATCGCCTATCGAGACGGAGTCCCCTTGGAAGTGGGGGATCTTGGCCAGGTAAAAAGCAAGCTGCAGAATCAGCTGCTCCCCATGGTGAGCACGATGTAGTTGCCAATTCTTCCTTTGGAGGATCTTATGAGCCGTGACAAGGAAATACGAAAAGATCTCGACCGTCATTGGGAAGAGTTTTTGGAGATCATGAAAGAATTTGCGCGGCAGAACATCCTTATAGACAGATCCAAACACCGAAAACAATAATCTAGATTGGGTGTATCCGCTTCTTTGTCCTGTTAATAAACTATCTTAAATTAAATAATCTCAATAGTTTACGTAGTAATTGGACCCTTCCTTGTCCTCTAGTTTGGCCGTTTCTAGGCTCCTTGGTCCAAGCACGTAAAAGGTCCTCAGTGCCAAGGGTCGCTTTTTACGACTGTCAACATACGAAGAATCGATATCCATGTGTTTTTGTTTGTTGAATTATAGTCTCCCATTTCCCATCAATACCTTGTAGCGGGATTTACATAAAATAGAATATTCTTATACTTTACTGTCAACCTTTAATATTAAAGAGAAAATGTAGCTGACGTATGTGGGATTTATTTTTGTGTAGCGATAGATCTGTTATATTGTCTATACAATACTCCGGCAGCTAGGGTATTTTTCGCTCAGGTAATTGCGCAGTCTGAAACGTTTTAGGAAAACACGCCGTGCACGGCGAGATGTCAGGATAACCATCGGCACGTGCGTGTTAGGAGTTGTTGTACGCCTGCCAGTTGTGGGCTCCCCTTTTTCAAGTAACGTGTCCGCAGTCTCTGCAATGAAAGGGACGCTTTCCCCTGTGCCGCGTGCATACGACACAGACTGGTGTTGGCGGATGATCATAGGCATTATTAGAGTGCCTAGCCCGTCCCTACCCAATCTGCAGGTGCGAGTTTATCCACTGTCCTACAGTCTCTGCCAACTCGTCATATACTTCCTGATCCGTTCGACCTGAACGTTTGAGTAAATGAAAAGAGTGGTCTCCACCGTCAACAATATGTAATGTAGCTAGCTTCTCCAGGCGGCGACACAGCGGTCTGATAAGGTCGAGTTCGCCAGGAGCATCTCTGATTCCCTACATGGAAAGCACCGGCACCTTCACTTCGGCGGTGTTCGCCTCGGTCGCTTGAAGGCTTGCGTGCAGAGTGAAGCGGAAAGCCGAAGAAGACGAGACCTTTGACCCGAGGAATACGGCCTTCTGCGGCGACAAGTGAGGTCATCCGCCCGCCCATGGACTTGCCCCCCGCCAGTATAGGCAGATCACCTACAGTTTTCGTAGCAATCTCAACTGCAGACCAGATCGTGTCGAGTAGCGTCGCCCGGGAGTCCGGCCTTTTTTTTACCCTTTTCCACATATGGAAACTGATATCGAAATGTGGCCACCCCTCGTATTGCAAGCAGGTCTGCCATGGTTTGCATAAACGGGTGCCGCATTCCTGCACCCGCACCGTGCCCAAAAACGAGTTATGTGTGGGCTTCTCCCATTCCGGTCTCTTGTCCTGGCGCTGCCAGACTGACTTCGAAAGAATAGTCCGCGCCTGCTTGTACGCTGTAAATCGTCCGCGTAGCCCTGAGTGCGTTATAGTCTTACGAATTGCAGACAAGACATATTAGGCCCCGATATACGGTGGCGTACATGCAAAATCAGATTCCCTGATCATGGCTTTCGCAAAGTGATAATACCCTTTGTCCTTGACGCCAAGATACGTACCGGTGTGGACGACGAAATTTGAGAGTTTTAACTCCGCGTGTTTGCGCCAGACGGTGAACGCTGGTGAGGGTGTCGGAAAAGGGGATCGGCGTGCTGCTGGCATAGTGGCCTATTCCTTGGTAGATTAAATCATACGATACGATACGATGAACGTAGCGGGGATCTGCAGGCTAAGGAGGAGAGTCCACAGATCCCCGACGGGTCACCGTGACCGTGCGGGGCCAGTGTATAGAAAATTGAGGAACTCTCGTCGCTTACAGTAATGCCTCATTGGATGCCAGCACGAGCGAGCCACGGGAAGATTAGAGTCGGGAAGCATTGTCACTTATCCGAAGACCCGCTACTTTTCGTGTACGGCGATGCACTGAACGCTATTTCATGCTCATCATCTAGCTGCTTGGCCACTGCTCGCCTCAGCCAGCTCCTGGAGAGCCGTATAGACGTCCTGATTACCAAACTGCCACATCCAATTGTTAGCTCACGGATCGGGAAATTCATGCGCATCTCAATCGTTATCATTCTCGTACTGCTCTCCTTTGCAATCCAGGCCCACGCCCTAGTGCTGTGTACAAACACAAAAGCGGCGGGTCCTCTGCTACCGCAGGAGGCATGTAATGACAAGGAAGTCATGATCGATCCGGCTGATATAGGGCTCGATGGGAATTTAGTCCTGTATGATTCACACGGAGCTCAGGTAGGTACGGTCCAAGGCTTTGGTGGCTGGGGTACAACCGACAATCAAGCTCTTGTAGCCTTCGAGGCGAAGGGACAGATCTTTTTTGCTGTATTCGCCCGGTCTACCTCTGATCATGCCCTGGGCCTCTGTCTTTCGAAGAACCGGTTCTGTTGGAAATATGATGCGTTACCGAACAAACCATGAATTGTTAAGAAACATCATAGAGTATGAGCCGCCACGAAATCCGTGGAAATGACAGGTGAGCGCTAGGGGCGTCCGTTCTAGATCTCGACTTGTATGGTGCCAAGACATTGCCCTTGTACTAACTTTGGGCCATGTCTTGTCTTGGTCGTAGGCGATAAGTTTCCCTGTCTCGATCTCCATTTTCTTTCCTACTCGCAGGTTTATCCTCCTTGTAAAATGCGACGACGCTCTCCGCTACCTTCCGAGTTACACCGGCCACCTTTTGTAGTTCCTCGACGCTGCCTGTCTTGATCTTCTTGAGGCTGCCGAAGTGTCGCAGCAGAGCGTTACGTGTGACGGGTCCTACGCCGGGAATATTCTCCAATGTGGATTGAAACTGATCCTTCGAGCGAAGCTGTCGGTGGTAGGTAATAGCAAATCGATGGGCCTCGTCCCGGATGCGCTGTAACAGGAAGAGTGCCGTCGAGTTGCGTGCAAGAACGACAGGGTTCTTCCGCCCTGGCAAGAAAACCCGTTCGCTGGAATGCTGAACCTCCTCCTCAAAAGCATCACTCTTGGTACGCATCTTAGCCAGCCCGATCATGTCGACGGTATTAATGTCTAACTCTTTTAGAACGGCCATCGCGACACCTAGCTGGCCTTTCCCGCCATCCACCATGAGAAGATCCGGGAATGCGTTGTCTTCCACTGCACGCTTATAGCGGCGTGTCAGGACCTCGTACATACTCGCGAAGTCGTCAGCCCCTTCGACTGTCTTGATACGGTACCGACGATAACTACCTTTTACGGGCTCTCCTTCGTCAAAGACGACCATGGACGCCACGGACATTTTGCCTTGAATATTAGAAATGTCGAAACACTCAATGCGTTTAGGGGCGTTTGTCAGTCGCAGTGCCCGTCTAAGGCTTTCTATAGTCTTTTCTCGCTGTTCCCTGGTCTGCCGCTTCTCAGTAAAACTTTGGTTCGCGTTCTCTGTCGCCATCTCTACCAATCGAACCTTGTCGCCCCGTTTCGGTGCGGAGACCATCACCTTCTTATTCTTACGCTCGGTGAGAATTTCTGAGCGAATCTGCATGTCTTCTAGCGGGACAGGTAAAAGGATTTCGTCTGGAACGAAACGTGCTCCATAGTAAAACTGCGTCAATATTTCGCCTAGAACCCTCTCATCAGGCAGTTCATTGTCGTCGAAACTGTATCCAATATTCCCTTGCAGTTTGCCGGCGCGGATAAAGAGCACCTGTCCTTCTACAGTGCCTCCCTCACGATAGATCCCGAAGACATCCTGATCGTTCCCCAATGGCGTGGACACATGCTGGCTTAGCGCCGTTTTCTCGATCGAGCGGATCTGGTCACGAAAACGCGCCGCCTCTTCGTACCGTTCGGCCTGCGAGGCCTCCCACATGCGTGTATTTAAAGTATCAACTAGGGATTTATTTTTACCTTGCAATAACAAGACAGCATTATCAACTTGGCGTCGATACTCTTCCGGATCAACGGCAAGCGTACACGGTCCCAGACAGCGATTAATTTGGTATTCAATGCATGGACGAGATCGATTCTTAAAAACTGTGTTTGAGCAGGTGCGAACGGGAAAAACCGTGCGACTGGTGTCCAGCGTTTGTTTTATAGCGACGCTTGAATGAAATGGGCCAAGGTATTTGTTCCCGTCTTTCCGAACCTGACGTGTGAGCAGCAGGCGAGGCCATTCCTCGGTCGTTGTAACCTTGAGGTGCCAGTAGGATTTGTCGTCTTTGAGCCGTACGTTGTATCGTGGCTTGTGTTTCTGTATGAGGGTGATCTCAAGGAGCAACGCTTCTTTCTCATTCCTGGTCACTACAACATCGAGGTCCCTTACCTTGTCAACCAGGAAGGGAATTTGTACTCTGCCATCTCCGCCACGCATATACTGTTGGACACGACTGCGTAGGTTTTGTGCTTTCCCTACATAGGCTACTGACCCAGACTCGTCCTTAAAAAGATATACCCCGGGCTTAGATGGGAGCGTTTTTACTTTGTCCTCTAGTTGAACAGACATGGAATCCTCATCAGAGTAGTACGACTAATTTTACGTTGTCTGTTACAGAAGAGTCTAGTGGCTGCGAGTTGGGATTATGGAGCGCAATCAAGGAAGTGGGGGCAGCCTCGCTCACGTAATATCGCAAAGGGTACAACTCTTAGTCGGCCGCGTAAGGAGCTTCAATCAACTCAAAAAGAACTCGCGCGGAAACTGAGGGAAGGAGGAGAATGATAACCCATGGGCAAACGATTCTCCCACCCCTTACACTCCGGAGGAGTCGTGAACTGTACCACAATTGATGTTTCCACTGACGGAGCCTGCAAGCGGAATCCGGGCCCAGCGGGGGCCGGGATTGTTATTCCCCTTCCTCCGGGGCGAAGGCATCACATCAGTCGATATCTCGACCACTACACGAATAATCAGACAGAGCTAATAGCGGTAAGAATAGCCTTGGAAACTCTCCTTGACGATTACCAGGAAAAGCACATTGCTATCTACACGGACAGCCAGCTTGTTATAGGCCGGTTGCATAAAGGCTGGAAAGTGAACACGAACAGAGAATACTAATAACCGAGACCAAACGCCTCCTGCCCCGCTTTTTCCTCGTTTCATTTGTGAAGGTCAAGGGCCACAGCGGCAATGTCTTCAATGAGGAAGCGGATAAGTTGGCTCAAGGGGCCGCTCTGCAGGTAGAGGCAAATACCTGGCCAGATCAAGTTGTGTAAAAAGAGGCGGGGGGGCTACGTGGGGGATAGATCCGGGAAACGATCTGATAATCGTATCAAACTTTTTACCAAAAGTCAAATAGACTCGAAAGTATTTGATATTATTAATATTATTATTCAACCTGCAGGTTGCAAGTTTCAGGTTCGGTGGAACAATAGCCCTTCCCCCAAATCAGTTGGCGCCGCGGGGAAAACATGCGAAAGGGTGGAACACCTTTCCGAAGAGGTGATTCACTGGGTGTCCGGTCAGTTTGCTCTTAACCTTGAAGAGCTGTTCCTATCGAGTTCTTATCCGCGGCCAGTGACTTGACCGCCAAAACAAGAAAATACTCCCCCTGCATCTTCCGCAATTGTTGCCGATGCTCCGGTCACTTTGCTGAACTTTTCGCCAGACATAAGGGCCAGGTCGATTTGCTCCGCACTGGCGTTGATTCTAACTGTCTGTTTGATCGCCATGATGGATTGCCTCCTAACCACATCGGAACGCGCGTTTACCGCATGGACCAATCCCGAAGAACTGAAAAATGGTGGGGACCGAAAGGCATACGTTGCCTTTCGGTTGAGGTTGAGTTACGCGTTAGCCGGGGGCAGTACAGGATCGAGTACTATTATGTCTGATAATAGAAATTTGGTTGCGTTTCGAATTTCACTTCCCCCTTGCAGCCTTAATCCGCATCCCTCTCAATTCCATTCATTTCGTCGAGTTTGAGATCCTCGACGGAATTCTGGCGAGAAAAGGATCATTCCGACACTAGAGAAGCTCTAGAAGCTTTTCCGACGGCCTTGCTAACACGGCGCGCTTTCCCGACAGTACTACCGGTCGTTGCATTAGCTCCGGATGCTTGCGCAGGATCTTAACCACCGACCCAGGACCCGTGTAGTTTTTTTCATCAAGGCCGAGTTCACGAAACCGCTTGTCTTTCCGGACTAAGTCGGCGGGCGGATCAGTCACTGCGTTCAGGATAGCCAAGAGATCTGATACCGACGGCGGGGTCTTGATATATTCTATAACGTCGAACTCGACGCCGCGCTCCTTGAGTAATTTGAGCGCTTTGCGCGATTGTCCTCATGTCGATTTATGATAGAGAATGACAGGCTTCATGAAGCATTTTCTCCTTCCGAGTCGGGCAACGTAACATGTAGAGGATAGGGCTACCAGAGCGGTGAACTCTGGCGGTAATCCCCAAGGGGAATGTTTTTCTCTTGACATAAGGTACGTTTGAACTCGTCTTCACAGTGTGTCGTGCACGTATAGATGTCGACTTAGATGTATCAAAAATGGAGTACACCGCCGATGACGCTGGAGTGGATTGGGGCAACGATGTGGCTTCTGAGAGATACGAGCTATACGTCGACGAAGCCACCCCAACTCAACTCGAATTCACACACCTTGCATTGGCATTGCCCGGGGAGAATTCATCGGAATAGGGAGCATTCATGGGGCGAGACGCTGAGATCCGCGCGGATCTGGACCTCCAATGGGTAGAAGACTAACTCGGCGAGCGACTTCGTTGGAAACAGATTTCTCCTTTCGATTACGAGGCGCCGGTCACATATGCCGACGTGACTTATCGACTCCTTCTCCATTGCTCTGATAACGTGTGATACGGCTACATAATGACACTAACTCTCAAATTGGAGCCGCGGATGACTCCCGAACTCCTTGCGGGTCATTTTCAGCGGTTTGCCGAGGACAAATTAGCCACCGCAGAAGCAACGCTGGCTAAGCTCTTTTCTGAACTCGTGACGAAGGCTTTCATCTAGCGAACCGCTTCACGGTTATTATAGACAAGATCGGTACCCCACAGGTGGTCTCCCTTATTCAAGATCAATTAAGCCCGTTTGATCCCGAAAATATCGAGTGGTTTAAACCGGTCCCACTGCGTAGCGACGTCCCTTACCATGGCGAATGCAGCGGCCCGGGCCGGCTTGGCTCTCGGCATATCAAACAGTATCGCCTACGCTGCAGCATTAACCCCCACCTCTCATGACCCTACTAGGAAGAGTTCCACATACGGCGAGCCCAACCTGGCGGTTGACAGCCGGCGGCGCTACCCCCAGGAATTAGCGATCTTTGAAGATGCGCACGAACTCCTCGTGTGGCTGGCCGGGCGCTGAGGGGTTCCTATATTACTCGCGAGCAATATAGGAGGTGCGATGGGGGCGATGGGTTTCGCTTGCATAGTATACATTTGTATAGTATACATTTGTATATGAAAGACGCCCTCACAGCTCAACAGGAGCGTATTTTTGATTTTCTTGCTGATTCTGTAACAAGCCGTGGTGTCGTGCCGACGTTGCGCGAAGTTGCGAGTCATTTCGATGTTAATCACAGTGCTATTCGAGGGCATCTTCAGGCTCTAGAGAAAAAAGGGTTTGTTCAACGGGGGCGTGGCGCTCGCAATATAGAGATCCTTCGTCCAACCCGTTCTGCCCCCTCCAACAGCATCCCTATACTTGGCAAGGTTTCGGCCGGTACCCCTATTCTCGCTGTCGAAAATATAGAGGAATACGTTCAGATCGATCCCTCTATCCTTGGGAGCGGCGATTTCGGTCTTCGAGTACAGGGCGATAGTATGTCGGGCGCGGGGATTCTGGATGGTGATGTCGTTATTGTTAAACAACAAGAGACTTCTGATTTAGGCTGTATTGTGGTGGCACTTCTTGGTGATGAAGTGACGGTAAAACGTCTGCAAAAGAATGGGGACCAGGTGTATCTCACGCCTGAAAACACGGCCTATCGCCCCATATTGTGTGACGAAAATACCAAAGTGATTGGGCAGGTGGTGAGTCTACTCAGAAAACTCAAATAAATGATTTTTTCAAACCTGGCATTGGAGTCATGGCTCAAACCACCGCTACCTCCTCTCTTATCCCGTTTCGGCCTGCGTCTTCTGTTCCAAGACACGACTGGGGCCTTGAGGCTCTCCATGGCCGTCTTGTCGAGTTATCAGGGGTCGGAAACACCGCAGCCTTAACCATTACGGCCGGCCTGATTTATGAAGCCCAGGAGAACGACGAACCTGTTGCCTGGGTTACACACAGAGACAGCTTATTTTTCCCCCCCGATTTTGACGCGAGGGGGATAGATCTTGCTGCCCTTCCGATCATCCGTGTACCGGCAGTATTTCATAGTCTAAAAGCCACAGACATCTTACTGCGATCTGGTGCGTTCGGACTTATTGTTGTCGATATAGGCGCAAATATAGACATCCGCTTGGCTATACAGACACGGCTTGCTGGACTAGCGCGCCATCATCATTCCGCTGTGGTCCTTATTACCGAAAAGAAGAAAGCCGCAGCTACAGCTGGATCCCTGGTTTCAGTGCGAGTTGAGTCACATTCTCACCGTATAGAGTTCGACCGCTATACGTGCACTATAGAGGCGATCAAAGACAAACAAGTAGGACCTGGGTGGTCACATAGCGAGGAACACTGTGGACCGCTGGGCCTGTCTTAACCTTCGGGAGTTCCCACTCCAACTACTTTTGCAACGCTATCCCAAGTGGACTTCCTCCCCCGTTGCCGTAGTGGAGAACGATAGTCCCAACGGTAAAGTCACTTACGCTAATGAAATTGCTCGAAAACAAGGGGTCATACCGGGTCTTCGCTATGCATCGGCACTAGCCCTTGAGCCACAATTGCGGGCTGCCCCGATGCCGAGAGAGGTCATAGAGGCCACGATTCGCCATATCATTACAGCGCTGCAAGAGTTTACCCCTGATGTTGAACCCCATTCCCAAGAATCAGGGATCTTGTGGCTCAATGCGAGCGGACTGCAAAAGCTTTTTCGGTCAATAGAGGAGTGGGCCCGCCGGATCGGGCGGAGATTAACACGAGCGGGGTATAAGTCAGTTGTCGTCGCCGGCTATACGCGGTTTGGAACTTACGCGCTTGCCAAGAGCGTTCCGGCTGGAGTGCACGTTCTCTCTGACCCCGTTCAAGAGGGATCAGCAGCGCAAAAAGTTCTTCTTCGCGATCTCGGTCTTTCGCCACGGCTTCTTGGTAATTTAGAGAAACTTGGACTGGAAAGCTTAAAGGATTTTCTAAAAATACCCTCAGCCGGGTTTTTGGAGAGATTCGGTCCGGAGGCACACCATCTTCATCAATTGGCCTCTCGCGCAAAGTGGAATCCCATACGGCCACAAATGCATATGGAGCCCATCCAGAGTAATGTTATTCTCGATTATCCTGAATCAGACACCAATCGGTTAATATTCATAGTCAAAAACGAACTGGCGCCTATGCTCTTCTCACTGGCAGCGAGGTGTAGATCCCTTGCGGCGATCACCCTGACATTGAAACTTGATTCGAAAGAAACCAAACAAGAAACCCTTAGACCCGCCAGCCCTACCCTCAACGAACGCCAGATTGTGGACCTTATACGTCTACGTTTTGAGGCTATGACGCTAGCCAGCGGAGTTATCGAAGTTGGCCTTGTAGCTGATGACGTAGAGGCCACCAGCGAACAACTGCGACTATTTGACCAGATCGCAACACGCAATCTAATAGACGCGAACGACGCGCTGGCTCGCATCCGTGCGGCCTATAATGAGAAAACTGTTGTCTCCACCGCCCTTCATGAAGGACACCTACCGGAGGCTCAATTTAAGGTCACCTCTCTTCCTTACCTCAGGCACGCGCACTGCAGGTATGTCAAAATGACGCCTTTGGTTCGCCGATTCAACGTTCGCCCTGAGCCGTTCATAGACCCACAACGGCTGGGAGACCGTGACACGTTTATTCGGGGGATGGAGTTGGGAACTCTGCAACGCATGGTCGGGCCTGACACCATATCCGGTAGCTGGTGGAACCGCGAAGTGCAGCGAGACTACTTCTATACCGAAACGAGTCTAGGAACTTTTTGGTTATATTATGATCGCATCCGACGTCGGTGGCGACTACACGGCAAGGTCGAATAATCAATGTATGTCCCGTTATGGTGCAAAAGCCATTTCTCGTTCCTGGAGGGAGCCAGCCACCCGGAAGAGCTTGTTGAACAAGCAAAACGCTTGGGTCTCGATACACTAGCCATTACTGATCGTGATGGACTGTATGGTATCGTACGGGCACACGTAGCAGCGCGCGAACACGGGATGCGTATCATTTGTGGAGCGCAGGTCACCTTGATGGACGAATCCCATATCCTTCTTCTCGCCCAAAATCGGGGTGGCTATGGGAACCTCTGTCGCCTATTAACTGCCGGGCGAAGACGTTCACCCAAAGGCGAAAGTCGGGTTTCATGGACTGAAGTGTGTAAGCATGCGGAAGGTATGATCGCGCTCTGGGGAGGAAATCAGAGTCTTTTAGCCGCCCGGGCAGAACCAGTATCGGTCTCTCGCATGCTTCAAAATGCCTTCGGAGATCGGTTGTATGGAATGATAGCGAGGCATAGATGCGCGTCTGAGCAGCAAAGTGAAAACCGAACTGATAAGCGCATAAAGCGCTACGGCCTTCCTGCTATTGCTGCCCCAGAAGTTCTGTATCACTCACGCTCTCGAAGACCCCTCCAAGATGTCTTGACCTGTATCAAAGAGAAAGCAACCCTTATGACCGCGGGACGCCGCATCAATCAGAACGCTGAATATGAAATGCTTTCGCCAGATGCTTTCTCTAGTCTCTACTCGGACTGTCCTCAACTAATTGCCCGTACAGTCGAAATTGCCAACCGCTGCACTTTCACGCTTGATGAGCTGCGGTACCGATACCCCACAGAATCTCTTCCCGACGGAACTTCTGAGGCTGAATGGTTGCGTCATCTCGTCATGATCGGAGCCTCCAGACGGTATCATAGTATGATTCCTCCAGACGTATCTAAGCAAATTGAGACTGAGTTAGTTCTCATCGAAGAACTCGATTACGGCGGATATTTTCTCACGATGTGGGAAATTGTGGAGTATTGTCGGGCTCATGAAATACTTTGTCAGGGCCGTGGGTCCGCTGCAAATTCAATGGTCTGTTACTGTCTGGGGATTACAGCGATCGACCCTGTACGAATGGGACTCCTCTTCGAACGGTTCATTTCACGAGAACGGGCGGAACCTCCAGACATTGATCTCGATATCGCTCACGAGCGCCGTGAAGAAGTGATTCAGCACGTCTATCAAAAATACGGAAGAGACCGCGCTGCTATGGTGGCAAACTTCGTCCGTTATAGACCTCGATCTGCCGTGCGCGATGTCGGAAAAGTGCTTGGATTGCCGCTGACCACATTGGATCGATTAGCAAAACACCTACCCCATCATGGAGAAGTGACCGCCAAATCTTTGGCTGATGCAGGACTCGACCCAGGTCAGCACGTATACACTCTCCTGCTCACGCTTACCAATGAGATTTTGAACTTTCCAAGACACCTCTCGATCCATCCCGGAGGGTTTCTTTTAGGCCATGATCCCGTATGTGAGCTCGTTCCAATAGAAAACGCCACGATGGAGAATCGGACTGTTATTCAATGGGACAAGGAAGACATTGAAGCGCTCAATCTCTTTAAGGTCGATCTGCTTGGCCTTGGAGCCCTTACCCAGCTCGACCTGTGTTTTAACCTCCTTCAAGAACGCTATGGTGTAGAGCTATCACTTGGAACCGTCCCGCCAAACGATTCAGAAACCTATGACATGCTTTGTCGTGGAGATACCGTTGGGGTGTTTCAAGTCGAAAGTCGCGCCCAAATGGCGATGCTGCCTCGTCTCAAGCCGCGCAGTTTTTATGACATCGTTGTAGAAATCAGCTTGGTGCGGCCTGGCCCCATAAGCGGGGGCATGGTTCACCCTTACCTGCGACGTCGACGGGGTGAGGAACCAATCGACTATCCGCATCCATGTCTCGTTCCTGTTCTGGAGAAAACCCTTGGGGTCCCTTTATTTCAAGAGCAAGTAATGAAGTTAGCAATAGTCGCTGCAGATTACACACCTGGCGAAGCGGATCAGTTGCGACGCGACATGGCGGCGTGGAGACGAAGAGGTAGAATAGAGCGTCACCGTGACCTCCTAACATCGCGTATGGTTGCTAAAGGGATCGCGCCCGTCTTTGCCGAAAGAGTGTTTGATCAGATTCGCGGTTTTGGCGAGTACGGGTTTCCGGAAAGCCATGCGGCAAGCTTTGCTTTAATTTGCTATGCGACTTCGTATCTGAAGTGTCATTATCCTGCAGAATTTGCCTGCACGTTACTCAACGCACAGCCCATGGGATTTTATCTCCCTTCAACGATTGTCCATGACGCGATACGACATAGTGTCACCGTGCTGCCGATTGACGTAAGCAGAAGTACTTGGCAGTGCCGGATAGAGCTACATAAAGGCAACCCTGCTGTACGTATGGGCTTTCGATATGTAAAAGGCCTCGGAAAAGCAGAGCGGACTCGAATGGCAAGTTTGGAAGTAACGGGTCTGTCACTTTTCCCCGAAACGCTGCGGGACTTTGTTACTCAAAGCCAACTCCAGGAAGATAAGCTCCTTTCCTTGGCCGAATCCGGGGCCTTTGATTGTTTCGGTGTTAACAGACGTCAGGCATTATGGATTGTGCGTGAGGCTGCTAAGGGAGACTCCCTCCCTATGAAGAGCGTGGAGGAAAATCCGGATTTTCCTGTGCCCAATAGTTCCGAACACATAGCATGGGACTATAGGCGATCTTCTCACAGTACGCGTGGTCACCCCGTCGAAATAGTGAGAACCCTTCTGAATAAGCGCGGACTGCCAGACGCCAGAACGATACGTACCTATCCAGATAAAACCCCGGTTAAATATGCAGGACTCGTCATTTGTCGGCAAAGACCAGCTACCGCAAAAGGGGTGGTGTTTATGACTCTCGAGGACGAGACGGGATTTGTGAATATCGTGATATGGGCGACGCGTTTCGAACAACAAGCTATAATCGCGAAAACTAGCCCGTTTCTTGGGATAACAGGCTCGATCCAATCACACGAGGGAGTTGTGCATATCGTCGCAGACCAACTATGGAAGCCTGATTTTCGCCTTTTCAGGGAAACGCCCAGAAGCCACGATTTTCATTGAATGCTTTTATCGGTCCTCTGCTGCCAATCGGATGACGTCGAGGAATTCACCTGAGCATATTCAACCAACCACTTGTGGAGCGGCAACATTGCCTTGTAGTGCGTATTACACCACTTCGTGAAAGCGGGCGTGGCAATCTCTTCCGGCAGGGAAGTCTCCACAGAGACGTAGAGGCTCTTGTGTTTGAGGAGGTGCGCACGAGAATGCTCGTCCGTATAGCCGCGAGGTACCTTCTTGTAATGCTGACCCCCGAGTTTGTAGCCTTTGCGAGCGAGGCGCGTGGTAATAAGTGCCAGAGCTTTTCCCGCCGCGTCATCGTCAACCGCATCGCGGTACCGAGCTAAGCCCATTTTGTCTAACGTGTAGATGCCTGCAGCAAGCAAGACCTGCTCGGGTTGCAAGCGGAAAAAGAATCCGGAGCAGCCCCAATGCTTCTCAGCGCCATGGTAGAACCAGAGATCGAGATGAGTTTTGTACGGCGTCTTATCGTGGGAGAAGCGGATGTCCCGGTTGATACGGAATAAGCTCTTGTTGACGCGGGGGTTTGCAGTGATAGTCGCGTCCAGTTTCTTGAGCTTTGGGCGTATCGCAGTGACGAAGCGCCGAGCGGTTTCCATATAGTACATCTCATAATCCACTCGATGGGCTTCGAACCAGGCTTTGGTATTGTACTGGCTGAGGTTCTGCAGAAACGTGAGCGTCTCCTGCGGAAAGCCCGTAAAATCTGTCTCCATAGTGCGCTCCCAACCGTTCTTCTTTGTGGCCTGGCTCAGAACGTGCCCCGACCGACCTCCATACCGCATTGTTCCTCTCCGGTATCTATGCACCCTGCCCTGGTGTCAGATTCCTGTCAATGCAAATCGTCACTACTTCGTTCTGTATCTTGCTATACGGCTGGCGAGGTGTTCTGTCTGATCGGTATCAATTTCCCAGATGGATGAGGTGTTTTTCAGTTTGGGGTTTGATATGAGATACACATCAGTTAAGGAGTAACGGATGTCTGATACGGCAAGTTTATAGGCATCGAAAAAGCCCGTATGGCAGCGAGCGCGCTTACGGAGTGGCCCCTAAAAAGGTCACCTTCTGTCGGTGAAGAACCCTCCCCCTCGGAAGAAACAACGCTACTTCTACCCTACTTCTTCAGCTGCGCCAGTTTACCCTCGACCTTCGGGATGGTGTTGAAGGTGATTAAGTATCTTTAACGACGCTGGCTCACTGCCATGAAACCCTTCTTTATGATTCACACCACATCCTCCCAGCCCATATAGCGGATCCTAAAAGGATGGGCCAACCGCTAAGCCAGAGAAAAGGGGCGAAATCTAGTAGGCGAACAATCGACAGCTACTAGATGGTGTTAGCATTGGCCGTCGGAGTTTGATCGGAGAGGTTGCGCTACTACTAAGTCCACATCTTCCAATTTCTTAAAGCCCCTGGGTGCGGCGCCTAGAGACGTCTCATAAATGACAAGCTTCCTGGGATAGACAGCATTATTATACTCTACATCACCATGAAACCCGCCTTGCCTACAGATGCCGTAGGAGAATTGGCCTCCGAATTCACCCTCGGTCAACTCTTTACCTGATGAGTCCTTTCTTTTTTGATTCGGAGGTCTTTGGTATGGATAGAGATCAGGCAGCAAAGCGGGCGTGCGCCAATATACTGCGCGTCGAACTCTCTTTTAGCCGTAAAGTCCTTGTAAAACGAAACAATCGAATCTTTAACCGCCACTTTGCCCCAATCCACTTTATCCCACTTTCTCCCACCTATAGGCGTATCGTCCCCATAAAAACAAAGCCAACACTCTAGGGTGAAAAGATTACTAGAGATCCTCATGCATCCGAGCATTCTGATTCAGCGAATAATAGCCACACACAGAGAAGACGTTTTTTCGTCCTGGACAAAACCGGAAATGCTCAGTCAATGATGGGGGCCGCCGGGAACCACCAACCCTGTAGTCGAGGTTGATCTTCGCGTTGGGGGAACTACCGACTAGGTCTTCGGAATGAAAGCGGAGATATGCGATATGTTGGGGATGAGTATCGCAAAGTTTCTCCCCCTAGGCGTCTGGTGTATACCTAGCAATGAGAGCCAGATGATCCAGAGGAGACACTCGTCACGGTAGACTTTCTCTCGGTCAAGAACTCAGGAACAGAAGTCTCACTCAAACACGAACGGTTCTCCAGCGTAACAGCGCGACCCAATCATCGCACAGGATGGGATGGATGTCTTGACAAGGTAGCGTAATACGAAGAAACCGCCTCGTAAGGCGGCATCTTCCCCCGTTTCGAAACGCGAGACTAGGCTCGCATTGCAGGCACAGTATAGTCTGACAGACGAAAAACACGAGCATAACCAGATCGATTATTTCACTACGCGCTGGTTCCGGATCTCTAGCTCTTCAAGGTTCTTGGGCCAGTTCTTTTTAAGCAGACGAGAGAGCGAACGATCAGCGAGAAGTTTGCCATCATTCTGGCATCTCGGGCAATAATTTGCTTCGTTCTGCGCGTAAACAATCCTCTGCACCGATGCCCCACACTCGGGGCACGGTAGCCGGTATCGTCCGTGAACTGCCATATCTTTGCGAAACGCTGTCACCTTTTCCGGGAACCCAGTTCCGGTCTCTTGACGCAACCGCTGTATCCACATTGTAAGTGTGTTTTGAGTTGCGCGAAACAACGTCCTCTCTTCATTCTCACTCAGCGTCTTCGTTTGCTTTACTGGTGATAGACGAGCGCAATGAAGTATTTCGTCCGAATAAGCATTGCCAATACCACTGAAAATATGAGGATCTGTCAAGGCTCGTTTGAGCGTATGATTTTCCAGGTGCAGTCGTTTGCGAAACGCCACAAACGTGGCATCGAGGACCTCAAGACCACCCGGATCTAAATTCGAGAGATCATGTTCCCCTTGAACGACGTGGAGCGAGGCTCTCTTTCTCGTACTTGCCTCGGTAAATATCAGCGTCCCCGTGGGAAAATCGAACGCTGCAAGGCCATTGCGCTTCGGTACCGAAATCCCTCTTTTCTTCCAATGCAATCGCCCAGAGATC
Source organism: uncultured Enterobacteriaceae bacterium (assembly GCA_964639795.1). GTDB lineage: Bacteria > Desulfobacterota > Binatia > Bin18 > Bin18 > Bin18. Next base: position 23,216 of record CAZXFE010000001.1, read on the forward strand.
ATCAGATGGATGATAATAAATAGCTTATCCTGTAGTCCCAGAACAATGCGTTTGCCAAGCCGTCTGACCTCACATACGTTTTTTCCGATCAATTCGGAGGAGGATGGTACGGCCGTTCGAAGCACAAACGGGCTGGCGATGCGCAATTCCTCAAGCGGCTTCCCAACAAGGATATCCTCGAGGCGCTCTATATAAACGGTAATGTCCGGAATCTCTGGCATAAACTAGCCACCAACCAGAAAAAGGATCGGGAAAGGATGAAAGTTTGTCGCATTATTTCTGGAACACGTTAGCAACCGAGTTAACTAGGGGCATCCTTACCCGCGCAATATCGCGCTTCGACTGCGTCCGACCCGGCTTGCTAACTCGTTTCCCTATCTACCGTTGCCTGCGAAGCGAGGCGCCACTGACCCACCGTTCGTCCGCAGTCTTCACAAGACGCTTGAGCACATCCTTCTGTCGGGGTAATCAATTTTACTTGTCTAGCTACTTCCATAAACTAATTGCTTCAATTTTCCTTTTTTGGTCCAGTAAGCTTTAGGATCGCTCAAACTGTGCGAATGCCATCATGTCAAAAGGTGCGTTCAAGGAACTCGAAAGATTAGTTATAATCTGAATCTGCATTGGGCGTTCCGGTAATTCCGCTGTTTGCCCCAGCTCGGTAAGAGCACGTACCGTCTCACTGAGCGACGGCTCTAGCCTCTCACCGCAAACACCATGACCGTCCTCTTCAGTTACTGGCATCTCAATCTCAGCGCCCATTGTATCTGCCACTAACCGCTGAAGTATGTCATTCATCTCCGAATCCATAATTCTCCCTTCCCCTAGTGAGTCAGACAAAACGTATAACACGTTTTTAGCGCTTAGATCTCATGCTTGTAAGCATTTGACTAGGGCGGGAGGCGTCCAAATAGACTAGAACAGCGCTAGGAAGAAGTTACAGGTCAAATCAACTATCCATCCTTGATAAGGACAGGTCAGTCGACGGCAGAGACGCCTAACGACGGGTATCCGCTTGGACTTGGGCGAACTGTACCATCCCGGCGGGATCCACCCAACTCGCATATTTTATTGGGCCACAAGATACCAGGAATTCCTGCGAGTGAGAAAAGAGGCCTAGAACCTTGACCGCTGTCGTCTCGGTACAAGGCAGCGACTGCCTACGCAATTGTTCAGCGATCACTATGCGTTCCATCTGTGTTAATCCGAGAAAGGGTATGGGTTGCGTTAGCAGCAGTCCACACAGCAGGAGAAGCACGAGGCTTCCGACCACTATCCACAATCCCTTACGTCTATGCATTATGGCCAAACAACGATGATTGGCCGTTTGGGTCTGTTTTGCAGAAGAGTTCCGTGCGCAGTTACATTCGTTCTTGATTGTGGTGTGCGTAATAACAGATGTAGTTACGTCAACGAGCATACGTGTCTGGAGACTCATTGGCTCTTCTTCATGAAACCAGCCATCGTCCTCTTCGCCATGGATTATTTGTTCAAAACGACCCGCCCGGCTGCTTAGTGCTCCACGCCCACGCCAGTGCCTGGGAATGGCTACTGCGGCATCTTCAGAGTGCATCATGAAAGAAATATACCACAGGAGAAGAAAAAACGAAAGTCGGGCCAAGATAAAAGGGGTCGCATATTTTTCGCCTGGATCGGATTGCGGATCCAAAGGATCATCTTCTGCGCTTTCCGAGCGAACCATTTCATCATTGACGTTGAAGACAACCTCCTCAAAGCAGATATACACATCAACAACGGGACACCCACAGTCGTCTTGTCGATCATCGTTATTCCGACGGTCTATGTCCCAACTAGATGTGCGAGTGTCCCTTCCGCACGCTCGTAATCTTTCTCCCCACGCAAGACCAGTTAACCACCGATAAGATACAAGGATCATACCTGTGCAGAGGTTGTTTTTACTCAGGTCCAGGGCTACCATGCGACCGAACTATTCAACTCCTCTTGGCTGTGGGAACTCCCAAGACAGTAGAGCCGGCCATAAGCCGGCTCTACTGTCTCTAGACAGATGCGCATAATCACTTGCAATGTAAACGGGATCCGAGCGGCGGCAAAGAAAGGCCTCTTTTCATGGCTCAGACGCCAGAAAGCTGATGTCGTTTGCCTCCAGGAAGTCCGCGCAAATACGGAAGATATTCCAAAGGAAGGTCTAAATCCTGGGAATTTGTCTGGAATCTTCTATCCTGCGCAGCGGAAGGGTTACGCTGGCTGCGCTCTATATGTAAAAACCACCCCCGACCGCATCCAGCATGGATTTGGGTGGTCTGAGGCCGACCAAGAAGGACGATACGTGAGAGCTGACTGGGGCCCCCTGTCGGTTATCAGTGTATACGTCCCGTCAGGATCAAGCTCCGAAGACCGGCAAGCAGCTAAGTACCGCTTTATGGACCGCTTCTATCCCGTTCTGGCCAAGATCCATAGAAGTGGCAGACATGTTGTCCTATGTGGTGATTGGAATATCGCCCATACCGAGAAGGATCTCAAAAACTGGCGTAGTAATAAGAAGAATTCTGGCTTTCTCCCCGAGGAGCGGGCATGGATGACACGAATATTTGATGAGATGGGTTTGGTCGATGTATTCCGCTACCTTAACCAAGAAGAGGATCAGTACACGTGGTGGTCCAACCGGGGGCAGGCGTGGCAGAAAAACGTTGGCTGGAGGCTTGATTACCAGATTGCCACCCCGTCTCTAGCAAAACGGGCAGTTTCTACGACTATATACAAGAAAAAGCGCTTCTCTGATCACGCCCCTCTGATTATTGATTACGACTACGACCTATCTAGTACGTGATTCCACGGATCAACAACGACCAACAAATCTGTTGACAACATTTTTGTTAGAGGGAAATTTGGGCAACATTCACGACATCCTTCCAGACGTACGTGACGGACTCAACCGTAAAGAACGTATGGTTCTCTGGGTTTTACACAAGGCTCAAAAAGAGTTCGCCGGCCGTTCCGTTCCAACGGCGACACTGTATGGCCACGTTGTGGAACATATAGATATGAGTGTGGACGAACTCCAGGCTATTCTTCGTCGCCTAGGAGTGCAGAAGCGCTAAGGGTATAATCAGATAGTGTCCAGGCCTAAGTCGGGAGAACGGATACTCTGAGTTGTTCTAGCTCCTACCAAATCCGCGAACTACCCATCCGCCCAATCGCCCGAAGATCAAGCCACTGAAAGGAGAGCCGACAGCGACTAGAAGAAAATATCGCGCAAGCCTTAATCGTCTGTCTCTTTAACCAGACGCCAGATAATCCTTCACCACTGCCTCCATTTCGGCATCCGAAGTGCCGTCTGGAAACGATATCAAGACCTTATCGAATCTCCGGCGCAGGAAATGGGTAATGACAGGATTGTCCGGATTATAACAGTCTCCATCTAGGAACGGATCATAGAGGGCGTAGTCAATAAGACCATCATCAAGGGCAATTCTCGTACAGTAGAGATCCGGCGCCGTCGTAAAAAAATAATAGATCCACAGACCAATGAAAACAAACCACACAGTTGATATACAAAGCCTCAACCTTAACAGCCCCTGTCTCCAGTTCGCGGCTTTGGGCATTGTATACTCCAGCACGATTCCTCTTTTAACTAGAAATCACCGCAGAGGGTTAAGACCCCCTCGGGCTCACGGTCTAACCAAAATGGCGATCAAGTTCTCTCAGGTAAAGCTTGGCTTAGAGTAGCAGCGGCCCAAGAACCTAAGATGTTAGTATTGAAACACTTTTGTCTCCTTCTCATAGAAACTTTCCACAGAAGCCATCGGTACGATCTTATAAGGTTGACGCTACGCAAGGTCACAAACGGTCTACGAATATCGGATCTGTTTCTGTGTTCCTGACATCCGGCCTGCTTTAGGAGCCAACTTTGTATAACCTGGTTTCAGATTGGCTGCCGCAAGGGGATCAGTCAAAGGCAATTGAGATGCTGTCACGCGGTCTTGTTGATGGGCAGGATCGCCAGGTGCTTCTGGGTGTCACTGGGTCTGGAAAAACTTTCACCGTGGCCCACGTTATTCAGCGATCAAACCGGCCTGCTCTGGTAATGGCGCCGAACAAGACTCTGGCCGCGCAGCTCTATAACGAATTCCGCGAGTTGTTTCCTCATAACGCCGTCCGGTATTACGTCAGTTATTACGACTACTACCAACCTGAAGCATATGTCCCACACACCGACACCTATATCGCTAAGGACTCCGCTGTTAACGAAGAAATAGACAAAATGCGCCACTCAACAACCAAAGCGTTGTTGGACCGTCGCGACGTGATTGTTGTAGCAAGCGTCTCTTGTATCTATGGACTCGGATCACCAGAATCGTATTTTGACCTTATTGTCTTTGTCGAGGAAAGCACTGAGATCGACCGGGACGCCTTCCTCAGACAACTAGTTAGCATTCAATACGAGCGAAAAGACTATGACTTTTACCGAGGCACGTTCCGCGCCAAAGGGGACACTGTAGATATATTCCCCGCCTACGAAGATAAGCATGCTATTCGCATAGAATTTTTTGGCGACACCGTTGAGAGAATCGTCGAGATAGACCCGATACTCGGTAAACCCTTGCGACGCATGGATAAAGTCGCTTTCTATCCGGCAAGTCACTACGCAACCAAGCCGGATCTACTGAAGCGTGCGATCGCATCCATACGTACCGAACTTGAGGAACGCTTAGCCAAATTACATATGGACGGTTACATTCTTGAGGCTCAGCGTCTTGAACAACGCACCCTCTACGATATTGCACTATTGGAGGAGATGGGAGTCTGCCCGGGTATTGAGAATTATTCGCGCCATATAGATGGACGGTCGCCAGGGGAACCACCCTTCACATTGCTCAGCTACTTCCCAGAGGATTATTTGTTATTTATTGACGAGAGTCACGTCACCGTTCCGCAGATCGGTGGCATGTACCGCGCAGATGTCTCCCGTAAACAACCGCTTGTCGATCATGGGTTTAGGTTGCCCTCGGCCATCGATAATAGGCCCCTCAGTTTTACTGAGTTTGAGGCTCGCATGGGGCAAGTAACTTTCGTATCAGCAACTCCCAGCGAGTACGAGTTACGTGGAAGCAGTTCTGTAGTCGAACAAGTCGTACGCCCCACGGGATTGCTGGACCCGCAGATCCTTGTTAGGCCAGCAAATACCCAAGTTGAAGATCTCTTAGATGAGATTCACGAGCGCGCAGGCCGCGAAGAGCGCGTCTTAATCACCACTCTCACCAAGCGACTGGCTGAAGACCTGACTGATTATTACCTTCAGATGGGAATCAGAGTCCGATACCTTCACTCAGACATTGATACACTGGAACGTATCGAAATTATTCGAGACTTACGTTTTGGTAGTTTCGAGGTTCTCGTGGGGATTAACCTCCTCCGGGAGGGTCTTGATATACCCGAAGTCGCGCTCGTGGCAATTCTCGACGCTGATAAGGAAGGATTTCTGCGCTCAGTAACGTCGCTGGTTCAGACCATCGGGCGAGCATCACGAAATATCAATGGCACAGTAATTATGTATGCAGACATCGTGACTTCGTCTATGCGGCGCGCCATGGACGAAACAGAGCGGCGGCGCGAAATTCAACTACAGTTCAATGTAGATCACGGCATTACTCCGGAAAGCATTCAAAAGGCCGTAAGTGCTCCACTCGTCCGCTCTTACAAGGAAACATCTGGAGAAAATGCAACATCAAACTCTGGAAACGATATTCTTGGTAGAGGCGAGACTGTGGAGCAACTAAAAAAGGCCATGCACAAAGCTGCGTCAGCCCTGGATTTTGAGGAGGCAGGACAGATCCGTGACCGGATTGCCTCCATAGGGCAACGTGAACTTGGTATCCGCTAAACAAATCCGTTGCCTTAGCCTCAGCTCTCCTACCCTCTTTTGCTGGTGTTGCCTCGTCTGGTGGCTCCGTCACCTATCTTTGTGTTTCGACCCAGAGTCGGCGTAAAAGTACGAGCATAACGCTTTTTCATGGGAGCACCACAGTTCGTGCATTTGACGTTGTCCTCCGTCAGGAGTGAGCTGGGAGGGGCCACTGTTCTGCATTTGCTGCACCGGAAATAGTATTCCAAGTATTCATTCTCTATTTACACCAGCTCTAAGCGCAGTCCTGCTCTGGCGAATACCACATGAGTTCGGCTTAAATCGGTTTGTTCTTTGGTCTCGCCCTCTGCATCAGTAGCACTCGTTTAGGCCTTTTCTGCCATTGAGGCAGTCTCTCCTTTTGCCTCTTCTGCCATTTCGTCGGCTGCCGCACTCATCGGAGCACTTACGAAGCCCACCGTCAGCACACATGCCAGGACTGTTGTCCAACGCTTCATCTATTTCATTCCTCTGTAGGACATTTTAAATTTTCTTAGCTTTCTCAAGTTTGTTTTTCTTTAATCAATCAACAAAGAAAGGACAATACGCTCGCGGGAGATGCCGGATTTGCACCTTAGGCAAGGTTCCATTTCCACCCATTAACCCGGCGCATCACGTGCGATACGCCGGTATATGTTAATCGCAGCACCACTCGGAACCGGTTCAGTCTTTATTAGTATCAAACCATTCAGTGCGGTGTCCTGACCAAACAGACGTTTCCCGGCGCCAACGACAACGGGAAAGGTCCATAGTCGGAGTTCATCGACAAGTCCCTGGGCAAGAAAGGTCTGTAGCAGTTGCAAGCAGCCGTGAACTTGTAACAGGGGGCCATCTTGGCCCTTGAGCAGAAAGACCTTTGCCGCAATGTTCCCGGTGATACACTCAGAGTTTTTCTATTCGAATTTGCTTAACGTGGATGTGACAACGAACTTTGTCGTATTGTTCATCTTTTTGGCATCTGGACTGACGTCGCCTGCAGGTCGATGGGCCGGGAACAGCTCACAAGTCTTTCGGCCGAACAGTATGTCATAAGGAGCAACCGTCGCTTCTCTTCTCGCCTGTTCCATCACCTCGCCCCAGCACTTGACGGCCCAACCACCCTGGCTAAATCCACCAGAAAGATCTTCCTCTGGTAATCTAGGAGGCTGCATACGCCGTCATGCGTCAAGAAAGTCAAAATAGCGAGATCTCTCATCACTGCTCCGTAGGTTGACAAGTACCCTGGTGCTGCTGAGCTCCCCGCGACCAACCGATTTTGTCACGCTGAGAAGGCCGAGTACTCGCATTGCTCGGCCTTTTTGGCTCAGTTGATCCGCCACATAAAAAGATGCTCACAGGTGTGCAGCATCGCATCGGAATCCTGGGCTCATTGCGAGACATCTCTAGATGCTCTCACCGTGCCGATCGAACTGGGCTGCTGGTGGGGTACCAAAGCGCAAGGCTCTACTGTTAAAGCTGGGGCTCTGCTATCCGTTTCGTTCCGCAGTCGGCAAGGTCTGTCTTTTCGTATTCTTGAGCTCGATCCTAATCGCCTCGTAGTGCCCGTGTGCTTCAAAGGTCCTCTCGCCTGGGAGGGAAAACCTTCGCTTTTAATTCTCGGGCTTTATAACATCAGTTCGTTCGGATCTTACACCACACAGGCGTATGATCCGACGGCTTGTTCTTCCCACGCGGTTCTCGATCGATCTCGCAGGCTTCCAATCTGTCAGCGGCTTGCGGGGATAATAGCAAATGATCGATACGCACGCCTTCGTCCTTGCTCCAGCGACCTGCCTGATAGTCCCAGAATGTATACGTACCAAGATTCTGGTTAAATACGCGGACCGCGTCAGTTAGCCCTAGGTACAACAGTTTGCGAAACCACGCCCGTGTCTCCGGCCGACACAACGCATCGTTTGCAAACCCAACTGGATCATACACATCAGCGTCTGTGGGGCAGATGTTGAAATCACCCGCCAAGACGAAAGGCCTTTCGCTTTGGAGGAGCCGTTCCGCATGTAAATACAAGCGCTCCATCCAGGCAATCTTGTACCCAAATTTGGGCCCATCGATAGGATTTCCGTTGGGGAGATAGATACAGGCAACGCTTATGTCGTCAACCCTTGCCTGAAGAAACCGCGCTTCCTCATCGCTCTCATCTCCCGGAAGCTGTATCTCTTCTATCTCTAAAGGGTGCCTGGAGAGAATCGCGACACCGTTGTATGACTTTTGGCCAACAAGAGTAACGTTATAGCCAGCCGATTCTATTACGCCCAGCGGAAATGTTTTTCCAGTCGCCTTAATCTCTTGGAGGCATACCAAATCGGGGGCGGCGGTTCCGAGCCACTCGATGAGTAATTGTTCACGTGCTCGGACAGAATTCACGTTCCAGGTAGCGATCTTCATACACGCTTTAGTGGGCCTCTGCCCATGTCTGCCCCACACCACACTCGACAACAAGGGGCACGCTAAACGGGACTGCCGGCATGTTCACGGTTTCCATAAGCGGCTTTATTACCAATATGAGGTCGTCAACACACTCGTCCTCCACCTCAAAGAGTAATTCGTCATGTACGGTTAGTAGGAAGTATGCCCGCTTTTCCAACCCATGCTTTTGCAGAGCCACAGGGACCCGTGCAATTGCACGTTTTAAGAGATCAGCTGCCGTCCCTTGGATGGGCGCATTTATCGCGGCACGTTCTGCGAACGCACGGTGCCCAGGATTTTTGTCGCCAATGCCAGGAATCAGGCAGCGACGGCCAAACAAGGTACGGACTGCGCCATGTTCTCGGCACTCTTCCTTCGTCGCTTCCATATAGTCTCGTATCCCGGGATAACGTTCAAAGTAGCCCTTGATAAACGCGGCCGCGTCCCGTCTTGAGATACCGAGTTGCTGCGCTAATCCGAACGCTCCAAGGCCATATATGATTCCGAAGTTAATGGCCTTAGCGCTTCGACGTTGATCGGCCGTGACCTCATCTACACAGACACCAAACGTCTCAGCGGCGGTCATCGCGTGTATATCCCGTCCCTCAGCAAAGGCTTGGCGCAATGTTTTGATGTCTGCAATATGCGATAATATCCTGAGTTCTATCTGCGAATAATCGAGAGAGACGAGCTGGCTTCCAGGCTTGGCCACAAACGCCTCGCGAATTTTCTGCCCAGCTTCTGACCGTATTGGAATATTCATGAGATTGGGATCAACCGACGCGAGACGCCCAGTTGACGCCGCGGCTATTGCAAAAATGCTATGAACGCGACCTGTGTCTGGATGGATCTGTCTCGGGAGCACATCTGTATAAGTGCTCTTCAGCCTGCTGAGCTGGCGCCAACTCAGCAGGCGCGAGGCGATCTCGTATCCTTCTGCGCTTAACTTTTCTAGCATTGTGGCATTAGTAGAATAGGCACCCGACTTCCCTTTGCGCCCCCCCTTAGCTCCCATCTCCTCAAATAGCACGGTTCCCACCTGCTGAGGCGAGCCAAGTTTAAATTCATGGCCAGCTAGTGTGTAACACTCTTGTTCATACCGCCCCATATCCACCGCGAGTTCTTCGCTGACCTGCCGCAGACGGTCGCCGTCGACCATCACACCCGTCATCTCCATTGACCCGAGCACCGCTATCAATGGACGTTCGACCGTTTCATACACCGTAGTGACGCCCTGCAAAGCCAGCTCCGGCTTAAGCAGCCTGTGCAATCGCATGATGCACTCGACACGCTCGCCCATATATTTTGCAGCTGTGTCAACCGGCACCTCACCAAACGCAATCGCTGACTTTCCAGTTCCTACTATGCCTTTGTATGGCGTTAATGTTCGGCCCAACTTCCGTGCTGCCACATCTTCTAGAGACCCGCTTTGAGTTACTCCTTGCAGCACAAACGAAATCAGCAGCACATCGTCAACGGGCTGAACCTCTAGACCGTATCTCGCTAGGGCGACAACGGCGGCTTTGACATCATAGCCAATCTTCAGGACAGCTGCATTGCTGAGTAGTGGTGCAAGGACCGCAAACGCGGCCGCGCCATTTGAACCTTGGAGCGGCACATATCCGATACGACTCGGATCAACACACAGCGCAATCCCTACAAGCTCAACATTCAGATAGCGCTCCGTCGTCGTCTGAGTATGAATAGCTACCGAACCGGCCCGAATTGCCTCCTCTACCCACTCTTTAAGCACGTCGGCCGATGTAATCACTTCGCACTTACTAAGTAAGACCGGCTCATCACTCTGCAGAGGGGTTTCTTCAATACCCAACTTTTTCTGAAGCCGCGTCACTACAGATTTAAACTCTTGCTCCCGCAGAAATGTGAGTAACTGTTCAGGGTCTGGCTCTTCCCGCGCTAAATCTGAGAGAGGCAGGGGGGTCGGGGCGTTGTCTCTGAGGCGAACAAGCTCACGTGAGACTCTGGCCAGGTCAGCATATTCAAGAAGATTCGCTCGTCTCTTTGGCTGCTTAATCTCACCTGCTCGCGTAAGCAATGTATCCAGGTCACCATATTCGGCAATCAAAATTGCCGCGGTCTTTATACCGATACCGGGCACCCCCGGGACGTTGTCAGTAGAGTCTCCGGCAAGTGCTTGAATCTCGACGACTTTCTCTGGTGACACCCCGAATTTTATATACACCTCCTCCGGTCCGATATGGACCTCCTTCATAGGATCATACATCCCGATTCCTGGTCGTATGAGTTGCATAAGGTCTTTGTCAGATGACACTATTGTTGCGGCCATTCCAGCTTCACGTGCCAAACGGGCATATGTCGCGATGAGGTCATCCGCCTCGTATCCCGTAACCCCCAACTGCGCGACATTAAACGCTGCAACAGCCTCTCTTATAAGAGCAAACTGTGGAATAAGGTCATCAGGAGGCGGAGGCCTGTGGGCTTTGTAAGCCGTATAAATATCGTTGCGAAAGGTGCGACGTGCCACATCGAAAACCACAGCGATGTGATCGGCATCGGTGTCATCGAGGAGCTTCATAAGCATGTTGACGAAGCCTAATAGCGCGTTCACCGGGGTACCGTCAGACCGCGTCAAATCCGGCAGTGAGTGGAATGCTCGAAACGTAAATCCCGATCCATCAACTAAAAGGAGATGTCCTTTGGTAGTTGCCGCTTCGTCCATACTCGGTTTCCCTCGCAACCTTCTAGCACGGCCTTCTAGTGCAATGCGTAGTCATAGATATAACAAAATACCCATTCGAAAGGATCAACAAACTCAGGCGCGGCGTCCACTTTATCCAATGCGTACGCAGAGACCAATGTAGCTAAATTCTTAACTGGCTCACTCGAAAATTCTGTTAGTGCCTCAGTATAAACACGGCGCATGAGTTCAAAGCTATGTGAAAGTTCCGCTATGATCTCGACTCGTGGCGCCGGACCCAGACCTACGTCAAATAGTTCTTACGCAACGGTCTCGACAAGCGCGTTATCGAGACCGACCTCTTTATTATCTCGGATTAAGATCCGGGCCGCAAACATAGAAAATAGCAGGATGTTGACGCAGCCGGCGCCTCGTCCTAAGAGAGTAGGGATCCGGAACTCCGCTTCGGTGAGCTCCAGGAGCGTTGCTGGCGTTTCTCTAGCTATGCGTTGCACACAACGGCTGGCAATCATTTCGTGGGGGTCCATACTCAATCACGGCGTGGATTGATATAATTAGTGATATCACCGGCAACCGTCCGTACGGCATCTTTCGTTACCTCTTCCGCTTCGCCGAGTCAGTCCCACTGGGCTGGGAGTGACTGCGGACCAGGGAGAATATCCGCAATGTCCGGATCCTCCCTTCCCTCAGTCTTCGGTGTCTCCGCTTTGCGCGCTTTCACCTCGCGCTTCCGCTCGGCTCTCTTTTTGCTTCTGTTGGCGATCCCGCTCCCGCTGGCGTTTCAAAAAAACTCTTTGCCGCCCGCCTGCCGTTCTGCCTCCTCCCCTAATTCTTCCGCTCGCAGCGCTCCCTCGACCAGTCTTACCGTTGCAGAAGGCAAGCACCAATAATGGAGGAAGGAACCACTGAAGCATTCATGTTATCGGTGACCCCACCACGCTTCTGGCGTCAATTATAGCCATCCGGTTCATTATCCCAGCGCAATCAAAATCAGTACCCCGGGGCATGGTCGTCATCTTCTGAGAATTATATTTGACGGTTTGCCGTTAGCATAGCTAGAATTACTGGATTCGACTCGGAGTTTTGGCGGGCGATGACGCGCTCGTAAGCTGCGTCTACAACCAGCGTATGTAATTCGCCGAGTCAGTCGTTTGGCCCTTTACGCAGTTCCATTACAATTGCCGCCGTATTCGGGGATGCCGCCTCTGCCCAGGCCTTCTCTCCTGCGTTGGGTCGATTGCACCCAAATGCCTGCTTCATCGTAGTGCGCCGCCGCTGGGTTGATGTCAATGCTTGGCCGGCGCGGCGAGAATGACCCTTGCTTGAACGACAGTCGCTTTTTCCCAAATGCTTTTGCGACAGCGAAGAAGTCGCGGATATCCCGTGGAATCATCCCCACATCCTGCTCCGTCCTCTCGCCATTGACGTGCTAAATCTTGGCGGATCTCTTCATCCCGCGTCATAATCGCTGCCCCGCCCACAAGCCCCCGTTGTCGGTCCCGTATTCGTACAGACTGTTCTTATCCACAGTCGTGATCAGCGGGTGTAACGCAGGAGCCACACTAAGATGAGTTCCTGATAGGCCTCGCAGTTTTTTCGCTGCCCCAGTTCGACAACCCCGTATAAGCCATGGTTCATAATGTACTTTCGAAACATCAGCCCGTAGGGCTCCAGTGCCGGAAACTCGACCAGCAGGGTTGCGGTATCCTCGTCCGTTAAGGATGCTTCAATGAACATGCCAAATATCCGAAACTCTCTGCAGCGGGTCTTCTTGCGGAGGCGGCTCCTGCCAACAATGATGGGGGGGGTCTGTCGAGATTACAACGCTTAGATCGCCGTATTGCGGCCCAAGATCATTCCTCGTCGTTCCTAGGACCCGTTTGTTCGGCACCAGGTTGGCGTAACCCGCCCCTATAAAAGAGCGCAAGTCTCCGACTGTTGACACGCTACCTGAAAATGAGCGATGTAGCGCACGAGATATCCGTGCAGGCGGGCGGGGACGGGCCGGCAGGCACCCGTCGTACCATAGGTGGTAGCGGAAACTGAAATCCCGAAACCTTCTCCCGGCGGCGAACGAGAGTTTCATACCTCAGATCAAATGATGCGAAATTCGCGACGTGATTCGCCCAGTACAACATGAAAGAGCAGAAACGGTTGAAGGATGTTGATCGAGCATTCCATCAAGACGGTCCGATGAGGAGATCGGGCAAAAATGCCGATCATTCGGTTAAGTCAGCGTAAGCATATAACTTTGCTAACCTCCCTATAATTAAACATGTCATTTTGTGCCCGGTGACCCATTAAGGCGAAAGTCCAACCCCCTCAGAAGGGCCGAATTTTCGCCCATATCGCCAGCCGCCTGGCTGCCGAAGGCGAGCGCGCGAAAGGAGCAGATCGGCGGTGCTCAGGACGTCAAAATAAAATTGTTTTGGACTTTCGCCAGTACCGCTTAAAAGACTTCCATCACCAATTTGGGATACGGTTCGCGCGCCGGACCGTATCGCTCATTTCACCTCCCGTAGCCCTTGTCCGTTGACAGCTATTACCCTTTCTCTGCCTTAGCCATTTAGTCTCTATTTCTCGATTGTTTTACAGGACGCCAGGTTTACTTTCGTCAAATTTTCGCCTAGTGTCATGTCAGAACGATGCAAACATTCCGCCAGTTATCTTCCCATCTCGCCTCAAAGCTGTCCGAGGAAATTCGTCAGCAGTTCGGAATAATCCCAGAAACAGGTCCACGATCGGAGGACTTCGCTCCTGTATTTCTCTCATTGGACCACGCTGTCACTATTGAAATCCATCCAGTATGGAAAGGTGAGGACACAGCATCTCATGCAACCAATAGGGCCGTCATCAGGGTCCGCAGCGCGCAGCAACATGCCCGCCATAGATCACTGGCATTTCGCCCGGACGGCGGTCGGTGGCCGATACAGAGGATTGTGTCTGCCGCGAGATCATTCCAAAACGAAAATAGGCGTTTTGCGTCGCTGGCAACAAAGACTCTGTCGAAACGGGAGCGTTTAAGAACGAAAGGAACGCAAGAGATCCCGCAGGTTCCTTCCGGCATGTACCTGCTACGCTTAGCGAATGGTAGGTATCGTATCACTATTACTGAGCTGACTCTCCCCTTAGAACCAACTCGCCGATTAGTGCGTTTTGTCGAGGAGAACACTGAGAGTTAAAAAAGTCGTACCATGAAATGCGAGATATGCGGTGGAACCATTTCGGGGCATCCTGATCTTATCCATAGTGAGTGGGGACCCGTACCAGTTCACTTCGGCTGTAAAGATCTCTGGGCCCCGTCTATTGAAGCGAGGCAAGATCTGGTAGAGCTCACCATCGTAGCCCTGGGCAAGCGTTTCGCCGCTCCCTCTGAAGACCTGCGCACGCGCCTGGAGGAGCCAGCTGAATCGGCAAGTAACCTAGGACACGAAGAAGAAGCGCCGTGGATAGCAAATTACCTGAAGAACTCGCGGGTAGCCGATTCTCATATGCCCGGGGTTGAGCCATTAAAAGGAATCGAGGAGGTTATTCATCGAGGTTCGCAATGATCACCAGTAGGGATCGTAGTTTAGTCTTGACTCGTGAAAAATGCTTCCAACGGTTGTCTACCTCCTTATAATAGTCGTCCTCGCGGCGTATAATCCACAAAAAGACTTCTTGGTTCTTTTCTTAGTTGCCGGCACACTTTGGTTCAGCGCATCCGGTCGTCATCATGACGGTCCGATACGCACGTACGTACCTGGGGACTAGGAAATAGACATTAAGTATCTCAAAGCGGTAGTCGGACAACTTCGAGCGGAGCCGCTATCGAAATCCAAATGAGGGATGACTACGATGTGCTGGGTTATCAGGAACTTACCGGCGCTAGGATCCCCAACGGAACCTTATGAAAACACAAAGCGGGCTGGAGAAGGGACCGGATAACAAGCAACGCTGTTGGTGGTGTCTCGGCAGCGCTGACTACCTCACCTATCATGACAACGATTGGGGATATCCGGTAACAGATGACTTTAAACTCTTTGAGAAGTTGAGCCTGGAAGGTTTTCAGGCTGGCCTCAGTTGGCTTACCATTTTACGCAAGCGAGAAAATTTCCGGCAGGCGTTTGCGGACTTCGAATATCCTGTAATTGCGCGATACAGAAAGCAGCGCGTGGAGACACTGCTCAAGAACTCGGGGATTGTTAGACATCGTGGTAAAATAGAAGCAGTATTTCATAATGCCAAACAGGCATGTGAGCTCACGGACGAATATGGCTCGCTCGCGGCCTACATCTGGCAATTTGAACCCACCAAAAAAGCGCGTCCAAAACGGATCGACCTGTCCACAGTGAGCAAATTGACCATGACCCCTGAATCGCACGCCCTATCACGTGACCTTAAAAAACGGGGATGGAAGTTTGTAGGACCAACCACAATGTATGCCTTCATGCAAGCGATGGGATTAGTGAATGACCATCTGCATGGTTGTGTGATACGAGGACGGGTTGAACGCTCTAGGCGTGCCTTCTCTCCCCCGCCATCTCTCCCAACGTAGTCATTGAACATGCCGAATGTCCGAAACTCTCTGCAGCGTGTCTTCTTACTGCGGCGGCGCATGCCGGCAATGATGAGAGGGTTTGTCGAGATTACCACGCTTCAGCCGTGCCCGATTGCAGCCCCAAGACGGGCGAGAACTCTACGGCCTCACAGAAGATAGATAGCAGAGGCCCATGAACACAGTCTCTTCTGACATATGCGGTATCGCTGCTGCGTCTTCTTCTCAAGTAACGCAACATCCTGAAATCCGGTTCAATTATTTCATCTCTGAGCGGGGCAGGGAAACCAAAAGGTAGGCCGTTGTCCGAGCCGCTGTTTTACCCGAACAGTCTGACGGCTCACGACGTCAGAACTATCAGGTTTGTGGGGAAACGGCCCTTATTCAGTCGGTGCTTGAGGACGCCATTAATTGCTTTCAAAAACATTTTAGCGCACCACAGTTCCGAGATTATCGCATCCCCAAAGAGGCAGATTAGTGGTTCTTCACCGATGACTATAAATGGCCGGTCTCATTTGTAAATATCTGCTCTGTGCTTAACATTGATCCTGAGTATATTCGGCAAGGGCTCAACAAGCAGAAAGCCGATATTCGGGTCGAAATCCCGCAACACGCACTGCATCTACTCATTATCGTCCGGCCTCGGTTGCAAGCCGCAGTGTAGACTAGCTGTCCCCCTCCTGTTTGCACGAAGGGGCGGTCATGTAAGCCTGGCCCTTTTTTATGTCAACCCTGTACGTAAATACTAAACCAGTGCATACTACGCAGCCTGCTGCGCTTTTTGGGTGAGCAGCATGCCAATGATCTGATCAATAACCTGATCAGCTAATGCCCGAACTTCGTCTTTGGTCTTGGGCTGAATAGGATGCTCGACCAATATGGGTTGGTATTGCGCCATTCCCAGGGCGGCACACTGCGCATTGGCCGCACCGATGAATTCCGTGGTCGTTACGTTTGCCGTAGGGATACCGTTTTCTTCAAAATAAATGACATCGTGCGAACTGCACGAGATGCAGGCCCCTCAATCGCTGAGGGCTTCGATCACCGCATCGCACTGCTCACGTAGTTCCACCCGGATCGGCTCCGGTGCAGGTCGTGTAACCGTAGGTTTCATGCGCCGGAGCACCATCTTGACTCCGTACTGCTCGCGCAGGACTTCCTCTACACGGTCAAGAAAGAAAGAGCCCTTGGCTTTACTGATGTCAAGCAAGCCAATAGTAGTCCCAGCTAGACTATCCAGCCGGGGTGCAAAATATTTCTGGGAACGTTCGACCTTATCGGTAGGATCGAGTAAGAACTCACCCATAGTATACCTCCTCTTTAAGTCTGAATCTCCTTGGTTGTAATACGGCTACCGGCATCAAAGCCGGCCCAGCCTTGCACCGCAGCGGAAAATCGACCTGCCGTGCCGCCGGCTACGATAATAACAATGTTTTCTGCTTTAGGAAACTTAGGAAATAAGGTGTCATCGGTTGGGGGTTCGCGGTCTTTCTTGGGCGTGCGTAGCATGCTTACCCCAACCCCTTCACCGCCGTTCACACCAGGACGCAGTTCCCGCAAGGGGCGGCGAATATTCTCATACAGGAATTGTCGTAGGTCGTTCTTGGACCATCTGTCTTGAGCAAACGTTTTGGCATGTTCGGGACAGACCACGAGAACGGTATCGGAAAATAAAGGATAATTTTTATGGTTCCACAGTGATCCCATGGACCAGCCCAGCGACAAAGCTAGCTGTTCCGCCGTGCGACTGGCGTGATCGTTAATTTGCATGGGAGAGTGGCCGCCGAACAGCGTAATCGTACTTTGATCAGGTTGATAGCCATTCTCGACATGGAGCGGCTCCCATGGACTGTCTTCTTCATTTTCACCCACGCAGAACGTGTACTGGGCGGGGTGGCCCAGGGTGGCTTTGGTAATCTCGTTCGGCTTGGCCCCCCCAATATTAATAATAATGAGCCGGAGCGCACGACCAATCGTCGCATTAGCACGAAAACCGTGACCCAAGGCGTTATGGCCACCATTCACGCCAATGGCATTCCGAATCGGCCCATTGATAATGGCCATGGGCGTGGCAGAGAAGGTAGTTACGTTGATCCCATGAATGCAGAACTGCTCTTCACACATGGCTTCCACACCGGCCAACACGACTGGGAGGTAAGACGGGTGGCAACCGGCCATGACCGCGTTAATGGCAATCTTCTCCACTGTCGCTCGACCATAGTTTGGCCCGATTTCTCCAACTATCTCTTGCGGATCACGAGGAGTTGCCGCCAACATACGCGTAACGCGATCTTCGGTCGGCGGCACAACGGGCAAACCATCAGTGACACCGCGTTCGTACAGGAGCTCAACCGGGTCGTCTTGGGCTTGTATGCGCTGGGAGTGCAATTCAGCGATTTCTGGCATAAGAATTCTCCATATAGCCAAGTGCTATTTAATCGCCTGTGGATTAATCGGTGAGCCAACGGCACCGGTTATGGGCAACGGCGGGGCAACAAACATGAACTCGTATACTCTGTCATTGGCACAGTCATCAGCCAGCCCTTCAAGATCAAATATCTCGCCGACCAGCATGCCAGCATGCACAATCAAAATCATATGCAGAGGCTGAAAGATGTCCGGCGTTTCGTTGGGAATGACTTCCGTACCCCAGGTGTCGGTGGCATAGCCGGCAATTTCTTTTTCACAGATCCAGGTTGCGCAGTCGACGCCCAACCCAGGCGCTGAACCGCCACTGTATTCGCCCCAGCTAGCTTCTGCCCGTACTTGGCCGATTTGACCAGTCCGAATCATCACGATATCGCCAGTACCAATGCTGACTTTACCCATGTCAGCTGCACCATCAAGGTCGGCAGGATAAATAGCCTCGCCCGGCTCTAGCCACTGCTTGCCTTTAAAACGCGGGATATCCAGTAGTACACCCCGTGAGACGATCTTGTCTGTCGCGTTCTCCATGCCGTTTTTCTTCGCGCCCGTACTATTCACCTCACTAGCCGGATAGCCGTTGTACATTTGGCCTTGGTACATGATGTGAGCCAGAGCGTCCCACTGGGTTGCACACTGGAGCGGCATGGTCACAGCGTCATCGGTATACTGAATAGTTGGCAAATGATCCTGCGCACCGATACTGATGTCGCCTCCGTCTTGGAGCATGAAGTGGATGGGGTTAAAGCGTCCAAAAGACCCCGTCTGGGGGCCTTTATCGTCAAATGGGATTGCCAGAGAAATCACTTTGCCTTGTTTGACGAGCTTAGAAGCTTCAATAATCTTTTGTGGCGTAACGTAATTGAGCGTCCCTAGTTGATCGTCGTCGCCCCACCTACCCCAGTTTTTATACTTCTCAGCGAGAGCCTTTACATCATCCATTGAGTAGTGTTTTGCCATGATCGTTCTCCTCCCGACTTTTGTGTTTCATATCTCTCAGTAACCCGTCAACAGGTTGGCGCATTATGTACCAAGACGAAGACCAAGCACGATATTTCGGCCTTTCAGGAACTCTGAAATGGGGAGGGGCTTCTTGCCTTCAAGCTGAACCGTGTGAACATTGAGACAGCCCTTTCCGCTCACACCGGTTGCAATAGAGAGGTGGACTGCCGCGATACCGATTACCGAACCAGAGGCGGTTGAGACAGGTGGAACGAAAACATTTTCCTTGTCAACACAAGCACCAAGGATTTTAAGCCGCTTACCCGCGAGGTAGGTATAAGCAGACGGCCAGGGATGGAACGCCCGGATGCGTTGTTCTATGCTCACCGCATCCTGCGTCCAATCGATCTGCCCATCTTCCTTTTTGAGCATAGGCGCGTAGGTGGCGGTTTCTTCTTTTTGGGGAGACGCAAAAAGCTTCCCTTGCTTAAAGAGCGCCAATGCCTCTACAAGCGCCTGCGCCCCAAGAATAGCAAGAGTATCGTGCAGACTCCCTCCAGTTTCATTATCTGCTAACTCAACCTGCGTCTGGAGCAGAATATCACCTGCATCCATTTGCTCACTAATTTTCATGATTGTGACACCGGAATGTGTTTCTCCTCGGGCGATTGCCCACTGAATAGGAGCAGCGCCCCGATACTTGGGGAGGAGGGAAGCGTGCACGTTGATGCAACCGTATGACGGCAGATCGAGAATCGGACGCGCGAGGATCCTTCCGTACGCAGCGACAACAATGAGGTCTGGTTGCCAGTCTCGGAGGTGAGCTAGCGTCTCGGCGGTGTGTATCTTTTGCGGCTGAAAAACGGGCACCGAATGTGCAGACGCAAATTTCTTGACGGGAGGGGCATGGAGGATCATACGACGGCCAGACGGCTTGTCGGGCTGCGCGACGACGCCAACAACCTCATCCTCACTATCCAGGAGAGCCCGGAGCGAGGGCACCGCAAAATCCGGCGTACCCATGAAAACGAGCCGGAGTGGTCGGGACAACTCTGGAGGCGAAATAAACATTGTCATCACAGGAACACTGCAGACTCTGGCAAGTGTCGAGAGTCCTGCGTCAAAACAGAACGGAACAAAACACGCGCCCTCAGATCCCCGGAGATTCTTTACTGCGTTCGAGTGGCCGGCCTTCTCGAATAAGTTTTTTTACCCGGCGCGCGTAGAGTTCACGTTTGAGCCGACTAATCCGGTCAATGAACAACTTTCCGGTAAGGTGATCGAGTTCGTGTTGGAGGCACACGGCAAGTAATTTCTCAGCCTGGAACGTAATCTCTTCTTGATCCAGCGTCCAGGCCGTGACCTCAACTTTGGCAGCGCGTTTAACTTCAGCGGTATAATCCACCACACTCAAACAGCCTTCTTCCCATACAATGGAGCCCTCACTCGTGGTGATTCTCGGGTTGATGAGTTTGAGCAGCTCTTTCCCCTTTTCGTCAGGATGCGCATCAATGACAATGATGCGGTCTTGTGAACCGACCTGGGTCGCGGCCAACCCGATACCTGGGGCTGCATACATGGTTTGGACCATATCCTCGACCAACTCAGCCAGGCTGCCGTCCATATTGGCCACTTCTGTTGCCGGCTTCTTGAGACGTGGGTCCGGATAGGTCAAGATCTCTCGAATCATGTTGCCCTTCTATACCACGCTGTACGGATCCACATCAATGATTGTTCGCACCCCTCGGGGGGGGTTGGCCTGATCAAAGGCGTCACGTGCTTTTTTGACCAGGGAGTGCAACATCGGACGATTGGGACCCTTGACCAGCAATTGCCAACGCTCACGTCCCTTGATGCGTTCGATGGGAGCGGGAGCAGGACCCAATATCTCCAAGCTTGATGGATCTGTTGAGACGAATTCAGCAGACTGCAGTATGTCTTCGAGTTGCTGGGCGAACAGGGTTGCACTCGCCTCGACCTGCTGTCCGTCTCGTCCTTCAAAACGCATATTGATCATCCGCGTGAAAGGCGGATAGCCAAGACGTTTGCGATAGCGCAATTCCTGAGCGGCGAATCGAGTGAAGTCATGTTGGGAAGCACACCGAATACTGTAATGCCTCGGCGCGTACGTCTGGATGATGACTCTCCCGATGTCCTCACCCCGTCCCGCTCTTCCAGCCACTTGGGTGAGCAGTTGAAAGGTGCGTTCTGCAGCGCGAAAATCCGGTCGATTGAGCGTGACGTCAGCGAGGATCACCCCGACGAGGGTGACTCCGGGAACGTCATGTCCCTTAGCGACCATTTGGGTTCCAATCAATACATCGAACTCATGCCCACGCCAGGCGCGTAAAATTCGATCAAGCGTCCCCCGGCGCTTTACGGTGTCCCGATCAAGCCGAGCAATCCGGACTTCTGGTAGAAAATTCTTGAGTGCATCTTCAACCTGCTCTGTTCCTATCCCACTCCCAGCCAGGCTAGGCTCGTGGCAAGCAGGGCACTCATCCATGCTCCGTCTGGTAAAACCGCAATAGTGGCAGCACAGCGCTCTCCGCTGCAGGTGAAAGGTCAGGGTCACACTGCAATGCGGACATGAGAGAGCCTCACCGCACAGGCGGCATTGAAGATAATTCGCATATCCACGCCGATTGAGAAATAGGACGCTTTGCTTTCCAGCCTGATGGTTGGCAATGAGCGCGTTTTTTAAGCGTATTGAAAAGATAGGAGCCGCGTGCCCGGACCTGGCCTCATTTCGGAGGTCGATGATCTCAACTTTTGGTAAGGGGCGCGATGCAACACGCTCAGGAAGAGTCAAGGCAGTGTATTGCTGTGTTTGACTGTGTGTATAGCTCTCAAGCGATGGAGTCGCAGAACCCAAAATTACAGGACAAGATGAGATTTTACTGCGTAGAACCGCAATATCTCTTGCATTATAGCGAACTCCATCTTCCTGCTTATAGGCTGTTTCATGCTCTTCATCCACGACAATCAGTCCAAGATCAGTCAGAGGGGCAAAAACAGCCGAACGCGCACCAACAACAACCGACACCTCTCCACGGGCAATACGTTTCCACTCGATCCAACGTATTTTATCCGTCATTGCGCTATGAAGCACAGCAACCCTACTGCCAAAACATTTTTGGACCTGAGTAACGAGTTGTTGCGTGAGTGCAATCTCTGGGACAAGGATAAGCGCGCTTTTCTTTTGCCTTACTGCTTGCCTTGTCGCCCTCAGATAAACTTCGGTTTTCCCACTGCCGGTAACTCCATACAGAAGAAAAACTCGAAATTCGCTTTTTTTTAGCGAATTTTCTATCTCACGGTACGCATTTCGCTGGGCATCAGTCAAAGCGAGAGCCTCCCATTGAGCCCCTTCTGCCTTCTCTTCTGGAATATCCCCACCCTTTTCAACTAGTCTGCTCTCCGCTTCCCCAGATCCACTGATAGTCCGAGGTCGGGAGTACGACTCCGTGACCCGTATAAGTTTAAGCATCTCAAGATGCTCGAGCTGCTCTCTCAAAACACGCTGAGGAAAGCGGCGCCGTAGAGTTTTAACAGCCACCCGCTTCTTCTCTTTTATGTAGGAGAGCAAGTCTCTCTCATCGCCACTGAGGCCGTCAACCAGAGCGTTTTCTTTCTCCTGATCATCATCAGCGCTTCGTTCTCCTCCAGATACAAGTGTCCTCTTCTTCCTGTTTTTCCTCTTTTTAGCCGGTGTCACGAATACTGCACTCTCATTACGTGCTGTACGAGGCAGTATCGTCTGGAGAGTAGCTCCCGGCGAAGAAAAATAATATTCTGATATCCATTCCCAAAGATGTCTCATGTATTGAGTGAAAATAGGAACTTCGTCTATAATATCGAGAATGTCCTTTACTTTTTTTTGATCGACATTTCCTGAGTGAGAACTGAGTCCAACAATTATTCCCGTTATTTTCCGGCTACTTACAGGAACGACAACGCGAACCCCCTCCTGGGCACGCGAAATCAGGAGCGCTGGAACACGATAAACTAATTCACTATTCCTGCCGATAGGAAGTGTGAGGGCGACAGAAGCGAAGCAAGGATTCGTGAAACATTCCGTGTTAAACATTTGACAAACTAGTTTTTATATTGCATAGTAAGTGCTCGGAATACCTTGTTGTTAGGCCTGCTATGCTACCCATAAGAAAAATCACCAAAAACTTATTGAAGCCTACTTCTACTATTCTCCCATTCGGAGGCGAAAAGGAGAAAACGACCCCACCGTCCAAGTTGAACGGTCCCTCATCGAAGCATCGATCCCAACATATGTCCAGCAACCGAGGAAAGATGCGGCTGAAACAGGGACAAAGCGGAGGAGCTAAAGGGCCGCTGCAATAGAGCAAGAAGTTCGCTTAAGGAAACAGGTTTCATGTTTGATCGCATTCTTGACATGACAGTAGGGCGAAGGCGTCTCCTTTATGGGGGATACTGCGCGTATACACAAGAATATGCACAAGAAGCAGAAAATGAGCCAGTTTTCTATACTGCTGCAGAAAAGCGTGACCCATTCCTATCTGCGTTTTACACTGCTCAAAAACAAGTGGTCGTAAGGGAAGCAAAAACGCCGCTCCAACTCTTTGACCTCAGCCAGCTCAAGGTTGTTGGAATTATATCGGAAACCTGCCAGCCAAAGGCATTAATTGAGGACAGTAGCGGACTCGACTACATCGTAGAAGCCGGAACGCTCATCGGTTCCAACGGTGGTGGCATCAAGTTAGTTGAAGCAAGACGGATCGTCGCCGAAGAGTTCGAGACAGACTTTTACGACAAACGAGAGGTTAAGCAGCGAGAGCTTGACCTCATGATTGTGAACTCAACCCCCAATGGTGGTGGGACGAACGGAAAGAAATAAACCACCAATGTCCTGAATAACGTGGGGATGAGGGGATGCGGAGCTTGTTATACGGACACAAAACAAAGGTAGCAGTCCTTTTATGGATTTGCTTGGCCGCTGGGGCCTGTGCTCGTCAATCAAGTAGGAAAACGGGTGTACCTGCGGCAAAACCTCCTCCAGCAACACTGACGCCTACTCCTCCTAAACCGACACATACGGGGCCGCTCCAGCTTCACGAGGTCCGAGTGATTACAGCTTCTGGCCAACGAAACGTGGTGTTTCGATTTTCACGTCCGCCAGATGACATAAATTACTTTCCCCTACGCGAGCCGAGCCGCATTGTCATTGATATAAAAGGCCCGATCGAATCGCTGCCTCAGGCTGCAATCTATAAGGCTCACGACCCCCTAATTGGTGCAGTCAGAGTAGGGAGTTATGATGGGAGAATGCGCCTCGTCGTAGACGTAGCGGCTGAAGAACTACCCCCATTCTCCGTGCAAAGCGGTCATGTCGTCCTGACGGCCACGCTGGGAAAGAAAACGGAGGAAGCCGCTCCAGAACAGAAAGACGCTCAAGTCCTTTTCATCGCAGAGAACGCCCGCCTTGATCAGCTAGCCCAGGCCCCGCCTGTTGTCGATAAGCTTCCACCCCCTCCCAGCCACATAGAAGAATCATCCCTCGCTCCGGCTCCGTCTGTATTTGATCCAATACAAGATAGAACCTTTAGCAGTCAGAAACATACTGCCCCCGAGTTCACACCAGCTCAACCGCAGTATATCGGACAGAAGATATCGCTGGAATTTAAGAATGCCGATATTCACGATGTTCTGCGGATTCTTGCCGATGTGAGTGGCCTGAACCTTGTTTCTACGGACGACGTGAAAGGGAAGATTACCCTCCGTTTAGTCGATGTCCCATGGGATCAAGCACTCGCCGTTGTACTGCAGGCAAATGGGTTAGAAAGCGTCCAATCCGGCAATGTCGTTACTATCTCAACTACCAAGCGATTAGGAGAGGAGCGCAGCGCTCGACTCAAAGCCAAAGAAGCACAGGGGAAGCTCGCACCGCTGGAAACCGTCTATGTCAAAATCAATTATGTAAAATCGACCAACCTTGTTACCCTAATTAGCCGTCAGTCCGGATCCGGCAAATCAGGCGGGGATTCGAAAAAGTCTGGAAAAAGCCGCCGAGGTAGCGGCACCCAGGTTGCCCTCATGTCTCCACGCGGGACAATTGCCGCTGATGATACTTCGAATGTTGTTATCATTCGCGATGTGCGAGAAAACATTAATGCGATCCAAGAGCTGATTAGCAACATTGATGTCCAAACGCCGCAGGTTCTTATCGAATCGTATATCGTCACGGTAAGTGAAAACATTAACCGCTCACTTGGAATCCAATGGGGATACCAACATACCGCAAGTCCACAAACCGGAAATCCGACCGGTCTAAATTTTCCAGGACTTATCGGGATTGGTGGGGCGGGAAATACTGGTACTGGTGGAATCCCCTTTATTGCTGACTTTCCTGCTACCGCAGGAGCATCCACACTGGATCTCTTCCTTGGCTCGCTTGATGGCACGAATTCGCTCACGGCACGCTTAAGTGCCCTTGAGTCGGAAGGAAAAGCCCGCGTGATCTCCCGTCCTCGAGTCGTTACTTTAAATAACGGAGAAGCATTAATTAAGTCCCGCAGAGAAGTGCGAGTGCCTGTCACTTCAGGAAACCTGACTGTTGGAGGCGCCGGTACTTCAGGAGGCGGCGATGCGTTTGAAGAATTTGATGTCGGTATTACACTGAAGGTGACACCCCAGATCTCTTCCGATCGGTATGTTCTGCTGGAAATCCAGGCAGAAAGCAGCGCACTGGCAGATTCAAGCGTTACCACAACGGCTTCTTCTTCTACAATTCCAAGCATCCCCGACGTCCTCTCACGAACAACGAATTCAACAGTATTAATCCGCGCAGGATCGACCTTCGTTTTGGGCGGTATACTGCAAGATTCGTTAGACCGGCGTGAAACTGGTATTCCCTATCTGAGAAACACTCCGGGCATAGGCTGGCTATTTAAAGGGAAAAACGACAGTCGGACAAAAGATGAACTCTTAATTTTCCTCACACCAACGATTGTTGCTGGTGTGTCGACTACGACTTTACCCTCGGCGAACCAACTGTGGGAAAATCGGCCAGGTGCTGGATCCAGACCGTAAGGGGGAGAGACTTTAGAGAAGGCGGCCACGATCTTTCTGATGGAGATGGTGGTGGAAGAATCGGAAAACCTAGAGGCCTAAGAGCTCAACGGTGGTGGGGTTGAAGATGTGAGGGAGCTCTTAGACCTGTAGGTTTCTCATAGATCAGGAGGAAGTTGAGAAGAGAGTAAAAAGCGCTAAAAGGTCGAGACACTCGGAGGCTTGGACGCCAATTGCGGCCATGCGGATGTTGTGGGGTGGTGGAAGCGAGGGACAGATCTCTTTGGTTCCGAGCTTCCGAGCGTCTCTATCAGGGTGGGGTAAAGTGGTGTGGTGGTGGTGGACATGGAGAGACGAATATAGGGGCGGAGATTTACCCCATCCGCCCCTATACACTCAGACACCAGCGATTGAAAGCCGGGAGGAGAGGGAGGAGGATGCACAGGGGGGCAGGCAGCGGATTGTGAAAGGTCATCTACATGTTACGTCTTTTTCTGATGATAAAGACGAGAATATTGCCGTTACGCGTCCGAGTCATGCCGACCTCAAATGTGAAGAAGCTGAAGTTTCCCCGGTGCGGTTGGCTTATGGGGAAGCGGAGAAGAAAATAATTGCCCTTACTGATCAGCGTAAAAAGCAGGGCAACACGTTGGGTGGGGTGGTGGAGGTGGCGGCAACAGGGTTGCCGCCAGGGCTGGGGAGTTTTGTTCAGTGGGACCGCAGGCTTGATGGGCGGCTCGGCTCGGCGCTCTTAAGCTTGCAGTCGGCGAAGGAAGTGGTGGTGGGGTGAGGGTTTGACACTGCAAAACTCTCCGGCTCGTAGGTGGATGACGAGATGGTCTCCAACCATAATACAGGCTTCATTCGCCAAAGCAACAATTCCGGCGGAACTGAGGGAGGAATGAGTGCCGGTGAACCTTTGCGCGTCATTGAACATGTGAGACAATTCTCATGGCCTCCCTTTTGATACGCAACATCATCCTAACTGGTTTTATGGGAACAGGAAAAAGTGTCGTTGGGAAACGTCTTGCCAAACAACTCAGACGCCGATTCATTGATACAGACACTCTTATCGAACAAGAAGCGGGCATATCGATCGTCCAGATCTTTGCGGCAGAAGGGGAGCCGGCTTTCAGAAAAAGGGAAAGACAGGCAATCGTACATCTTTGTCAAGAGGAAAACGTAGTGGTTGCCACGGGTGGTGGAACGGTCTTGGATGCGGGAAATGCGAGGATGCTGGAAGAGAGCGGCCTCGTCATCTGTCTCACTGCACGACCAGAGGTTATACTCCAGCGTCTCCACGGCAATACTACATCACGCCCGCTTTTACAGGGGCCAAACCCGCTCGAAAAGATACAGAATCTGATGGCGGATCGGGCTGATGCATATGCAAAAGCCAACCTCAGCATAGATACTTCGTATTTAGACCCGGATGCTGTTGTAGAGGCAGCGTTGGTAGCACTGTCCGAAAAGAGCCGCGCGACGTAGAAAATAACGCAATGGACACTGTCACAGTAAATCTCGGGACCAGGTCATACCCCATCCATATTGGGTCAGGCGTCCTCACCGCGCTTGGGCAACTTCTGAACCAGCAAAATTTTCCAGCCGGCCGCATCGGAGTCGTGACAGACACACATGTTGGCAAACATTATAGGGAGCACGTTACTCATACGCTTGGCGCATCGGGATTCGACCCGGTATTCATTGAAATTCCGGCCGGTGAAGAGCATAAGAACCTGACATGGCTTGCCTTTCTGTATGACAAGCTCGTCGAGGGACGCCTTGAGCGTACATCACCCCTTCTTGCCCTCGGCGGCGGTGTGATTGGAGACCTCACCGGTTTTGCTGCTGCAACATTCCAGCGCGGTGTGCCGTTTATTCAAGTCCCGACAACACTTCTAGCCCAAGTTGATGCGAGCGTTGGGGGAAAAACTGCGGTCAATCATCCAGCTGGAAAGAATCTGATCGGCGCATTTTACCAGCCACGCATGGTCGCAATCGATGTCGAGACGCTGAAAACCTTGCCGCGACGCGAATTTGTGGCAGGAATAGCCGAAGTTATTAAATACGGCGTTATTCTCAGTCCGGAACTGTTTCTGTTGTTGGAAGAAGAGCTTTCGGTGCTACTCGACCTGAATCCCTTCCTCTTAACCTGTATTGTCAAAACCTGTTGTCAGCTCAAAGCACTCGTAGTGGAAGAAGACGAAACCGAAAGGGATTATCGGGCTATACTCAACTTCGGCCATACTTTAGGCCATGCCATTGAGAGTACAACGGACTACGAATGTTTTTTACATGGGGAAGCCGTTGCTCTGGGGATGGTCTTTGCTGCACGTCTATCTCAGCTTCGCGGTCTGTGTCGTTCTACGACCAGCGAGAGGGTCTGCCGCTTGATTAAACAAGCAGGGCTGCCGGTTGATATCCCCACAAATCTTGCAGAAGAACGCCTACGGAAGGGGATCGAGACGGACAAAAAAGTTGCTGGTGGGAAAGTCAAGTTTGTGTGTATCGAAGACATTGGGAAGACGCGTTTCGAATTTTTAAGCGCAAAAGAGATTGCTGAACACTTGTAAAGTGTGTGTTGGGAAGGACGGTTGCAATGGTTTCTGGTGCTACTCGCGCTGATACGTGGGGCTTGTGGCAATCGAGGAGATAACGACAAAGAAGTATCATTTCGCTAAATCGGTATATTCCAGTGAGATCGTACGTCTCTGTTAAGAGGAAAACATAGTGGTGGCCACGGGCCGTGGAACCGACAGGAGGATCAGTGTCTTGCTTGTAGCGTAGCTGCGGCGGTTCGGGTGGCGGAGCTTCCAATTCAGGCTCACAGTTTGTTTTTGAGGCGCGCGGATGACTGAGTTTGTACGTTGGAGTGGACATCACCAAACCCACGGTCTTAACCCTCACGGCGACACTGCTCGATTCTCAAGGGTTTCCCTTCCGCGACGCGCAGTTGACCTTCGCTGCCGATTTCGGCGATATCACGATCATTCAGAAAGATGCGCACCGGAGTATCTGCAATCCAATAACTTGTTCGAATCGCGGAGCTGCTATCACGGACGACAATGGAGAGGCGCATGTCACAGTTATTGCCGGTCTCACCACCGGCTAGACACGGATCATTGTTGCCGCTCCTCCTGCGTTGAACATTTCTACTGGCGTCACGGTCACCATTACCGGACAAGGCTTCATCTCGCTCGGAACCCTGAGTGTTGATCCGTCTGCCGTCACTTTTGTGAATCCCGTTCTTGGACCTGACGATCCAGGCTCTCCATCGACAATAGCCGTGTTACAGGCGCTAGGCGGCACTCCGGCGTTTAGGGGGGATCACGGCAATCAAGATTTAGGCACAATTGCAGCGACTGGCATTCCAAATGTAAATGAAACGGCTGAGTACACCTTGACCGGCGCTATCCCTACAGCTACTGCGCCAACGGCGCTGCAAGATACGGTTACGCTGTATGACCCTGAGGGAAGCCAAGCCTCTGCAACGGTGAACGTCGTCTTTGCCGGTTGTACACTTATGGCCGACCAAACCAACGGTCACGCTTCCGAATGTGCCGGGGAAAGGCTTTCGGCTTGACGTCAGCGATGGTGTGCCGCCGTTTGCTGTGACGCAGCTATTCCCAGACACTGCAACGGCATCGGCGATTGACGTATTGGCTCAAGTCATCGTTGCAAACGGCAATGTCATCTCCGGCGAAACATGCGACGCAACAGGTGAACGGTGGTTCATCACCTTTACTTTACCTACCGATTTTCGGACAGTAATCCCTGGTACAGTCCGCATACGTGACGTCTGCGGTTGTAAGGCAACAATACAACTCACCATACGAACCGTGCGCGAACGGAGTCATTGATAATGGGATGGAGTGTGATGGAACGGACTTCCCTGCGGGGCTCAGTAACTGTGGAAATGTAGTAGGAACGCCGTTCTTGGGAGTCCTCTTTTGCACGGATACATGCACGATTGATAACAGGAACTGTCAGGTTCCTCCTGCTACTCCAGCAACAGCAGCATCTTCGTCGTGTAAGAAAGGGATTATTGACCCAGGTGAATTGTGTGACATAAACGATTTTGGCAGTCTTACTTGCGCGAGTCATGAAGGAGCGGGGGCGACAGGCTCTTTATTCTGCACTGATAGCTGCGCCATAGATACTAGTTATTGTGAGGCCGCTCTCGCATCAAAACCAATTTCTCCGTGTGGTAACGGAAGCATTGATCCAAGTGAGCAGTGTGACACTCTCAGCCTTGGTGGGGGACTACATGCCCATCATTGACGCCTTCTGAGGGGCTTTGTACTGTGCGCGGGTGGGAGACCATCGAAATGCACGGCCGCGCAAACCTCGGGATGGGAAACCGTACGCAAAGCGGTCGTATAAACCGTATCAGAAAGAGCCAGAACACGAGAAAAGAGGTGCTCCTGCTGTGTCTGACAGACCCTGGCGGCCTCCGTGTCCACACCAGCCGCATTGTTACGGCTGCCCGTTTGTCGCTATTCCCTACGATCAGCAGCTTGAAAAAAAGCAAAAGATTGTCCATGAGGCATTTGCCGGCTTCTCCTCTCTCAGTGGTATCAATACCCCTCTACCGGTCGCCTCTCCCCAGAAGTTCGGCTATCGCTCGCGGGTAAAATTAGCGGTCCGGCGTGTCAAAGGGGAAACCCTGATAGGCCTGTATGTACCTGAAACGCATAGGGTTTTCGATATTTCGGCTTGCCCTGTGCATCCAAAACAAATTAACGAAATTTTATCCTTCCTCAAACAAGCCGTCGAACGTCTAGACATTGTCCCGTACGACGAAGAAAGAGATACCGGTCAACTTCGATATATAGACCTGCGCTATAGTTTTTGGCAACGCAAAGCATTACTCATGCTAGTCACCCGGCATATGCACTTTCCGCAGGTCCAGGAACTGACCCGGCAGCTTGAGCGGCAGTTTCCATACTTGAGTGGCATTGTTCACAATATCAACGAGCAGCCAGGGAACGTGATTTGGGGTAAGCGGTTCCGGCCGCTGCGAGGACGTGACTCTCTTCTGGAACAAGTTGGCCATCTACGCCTTAATGTCCCGGTTGACACATTCACCCAGGTGAACCCGCCTATGGCAAAGCGGATCTACGAGACCATTGTGCGCTGGGGCAATCTCACTGGACAAGAGATTGTGCTTGATGTGTACTGCGGAATTGGGCCCATTGCCCTGTACCTGGCATCACAGGCAAAGCTGGTCGCCGGTATTGAGGAAAATGTGCGCGCCGTGAACGTTGCTAAAGAAAATGCACGACGTAGTGGTTATCACAATACGCGTTTCTTTGCCGGGGACGCGGCCGAGAAAGTCGCCGACGTGGCACTCAACCTGCCACCAATTGACATGGTTGTTCTCAACCCACCGCGTAAAGGGTTGAGCCGGGAGGCTTTCTCGGCGGTAGCAAACGTGAATGCACCAAAGCTCGTGTATGTCTCGTGCTCTCCGCAGACTCTTGCACGAGACCTTAATCGATTCTCCCAAGCCGGGTATGCCGTGGGACGAATACAGCCGTTCGATATGTTTCCGCAGACAGATCAGGTAGAAA
The DNA here is from genome assembly GCA_964639795.1 of uncultured Enterobacteriaceae bacterium. Lineage (GTDB taxonomy): Bacteria > Desulfobacterota > Binatia > Bin18 > Bin18 > Bin18. Next base: position 54,706 of record CAZXFE010000001.1, read on the forward strand.
CTCTCGCCCTTATTGAGAAACCAGAGAAACGCGGTGAAGCAACCCCATACCCCTCCTTTTCATGAGAAAGCTCAAAATTCATGAGAAAGCTCAAAAACCAGCAGCTATGGCTTCATGCTAAGGGATGGGCGCACTTTCCGCGCCTTATCCACGGCTTCTCTCGGCGTCTTCCAAGAATGCATCATATTGACGATAGTGCACCCTTTATTCCGACTGTTTCCGGTCTCTTCCCCCATACACTTAAACAAGTGCATGGCAATGATATTGTGCATATCAAGGGAACGGAGGCAGAACTGACCGAAGTAGAAGCGGACGGCATGATCACCACTGATGCAGGGGTTCTGCTCGGTATTATGACTGCAGATTGTGTCCCTATACTTATGGTCGTACCTCAACATAGGATAGCCATTGCCTTACATGCCGGTTGGAGAGGAACCCAAAAAGAGATCTGCTTGAGCGCAGTAGAGCTATGTACGAAAAAGTGGCACCTCAACCCATCCCAACTTTGGGTTGCCTTGGGCCCGTCGATAGGCGGGTGCTGTTACGATGTCGGATATGACGTCGGGAAGCCCCTTTTCCAACGTTGGGGAGATAAGGCAAAAGAGGCCTGGCACGTTCGAGGAGACGGAAAAGGATTGCTTGACCTCCGGGCGATAAACAAAGCGCAATTGACCTGGGCCGGTATTCCGGATGAGCAGATCCAGAGTGTAGGGTCCTGTACTTGTTGCAATCGGGTCGAATTTACTTCGTACCGGAGAGAAGGTTCGCAATCCGGGCGACAGATCAGTGTAATTGGCTGGAAGCCTTCTTGAGTCAATCGGGTTCAAAACTCTTTCGGGTTCGATACTTTTGAGCAGTTATGCGTGTTGCAGTCATTGGTGCGGGAGGTTGGGGGACAGCTCTCGCTTGCCTCTTAGACAATGCCGGCCATCATGTCTGTATGTGGGTCAGACGCGAGGCCGCGTATCAACAACTGCAACGAACAAATGAAAACCGCGCCTATCTGCCAGATATTCGTCTCCCAAAAACTCTTCGCTTTACTACGAACCTCGCTGAAGCGGGGGCTGGAGCCAAGCTTATTGTTTTTGCTGTTCCATCGCATGCGGTCCGGTCCACGGCGTCACAACTTGCACCGGTTGTTGCTGGCACACCACTATTCGTTAGTACAAGTAAAGGCATTGAGGAAAAATCCCTCCAAACCATGAGCGGTGTGCTAAGGGACACACTCCCGGAGCAACTCGTAGACAGGATCGCAGTTCTTTCAGGCCCGAGCTTTGCAGTAGAAGTGGCACGCGGACTCCCCACCGCAGTCACTGCGGCAGCGTTAGACCAAAGGCTCGCAAAGATCGTACAGAAGACGTTCTACGCACCCACATTCCGCGTCTATACCACGACTGACCTCATTGGTGTTGAGGTCGGTGGCGCAGTCAAAAATGTGATCGCTCTCGCAGTGGGAGTGAGTGATGGATTAGGCTATGGCTATAATGCGAGAGCCGCATTAATCACACGTGGAATGGCTGAAGTGGTGCGTTTGGCAATACGAATGGGGGCAAGCCCACAGACATTATCGGGTCTGTCTGGTATGGGTGATCTCATCCTCACGTGTACGAGTGATCTCAGCCGTAATCGTACTGTTGGTATACGGTTGGGAAAAGGGGAGAAGATTGAAGAGATCCGGCAGAGTATGTCGACTATCGCAGAGGGGATCCGGAATTGTCGGTCAATTCTTGCTTTAGCACACCGTTTGGCCGTAGAAATGCCTATTGTTAATCAAATTTCAGCGCTCTTGTATGCCGGAAAACAACCCAAGGATGTCGTCGCGGATTTGTTATCCCGTCAAGTGAAACCTGAGTTTCCTCGGGAGGAAAATTGACATCTGGGTAACGGTATGGTGAGATGTACGTTCATTGAAACACTACACTCTATAAACGGATGAGCATCGATGAAAAGGACTTATCAACCAAGCAATACCAGTCGAAAACGCACGCACGGCTTTCTGGTTCGCATGAGGGCTGCGGGCGGACGTGCGGTCATCAAACGTCGTCGCGCGAAAGGGCGCAAACGATTAAGCGTTTTGATACCGCCAAAACAAGCACGACGCTGACCACCGAGTACGGCAGGTACGCTTTTCCAAAAACGGCCCGCCTCCGCGTTCGTCGAGAGTTTCTCGCTATCCAAAAGACGGGGAAGCGACGGCAGAGCCGTCACTTCGTCGTTATCACGGCCTCTGCACAGCAGCACCAATCACGTCTCGGCATAACGGCCTCTCGTCGATTCGGGAAGGCGGTTACTCGGAACAGAATGAAGCGGATGCTGCGCGAATTTTTTCGGATGCGGCAGGGGCGCATTACGCCAGCACGTGATATCTTGCTTATCCCGAAATCAGTGGCGAAAGAGCTATCTTTTGCGCAGATAGTCAAGGAACTAGAGAGGGTTCTTCCCATTGCTTAACCCACTGACCGAAATCTCTCGTACTCTGTTCGTGTTAGGCTTTCAAGGCACCGCTCGGTTTATTAAAGCAGTACTGCTCGGTGGACTGCGCGGATACCGTATGATGGTGTCTCCTGTACTTGGTTCGGCTTGTCGCTTCTATCCGAGTTGCTCTCAGTATGCGCTTGACTCGGTGGGAAAACATGGAGTGCTCAGAGGAATCGCGCTCTCAATTCAACGGCTGGCCAAATGCCACCCATGGCATCCAGGCGGAGTAGACTTCGTGCCGTGATCTACCTAACTATATTTTCAGAATTTCTATGGATAATAAAAGCCTACTTGCTATTGTTCTGTGCATCCTGATTCTCATTGGATATCAGGCACTTATATCGTATATTTACCCTCGCCCGGACGCTCTTCCACCTGTACAAGGGTTCGCCCAGACCGATTCGGCCCCCCACCCCTCTGCAGTTCAACAGCCAATCTATCCTTCGCAACCACGGGAAGCAATTGAACAGGCTCCTTTTCAGCAGCAAAACCCCCCGCCAGTTTCGCTCCCAAAAGAACGGGAAATTACTGTTGAAACCGAAACCTATAGGGCAGTGTTCACTTCTCTAGGCGGACGGCTGAAGAGTCTGCGCCTCAAGCAGTATCCAGAGAGTCTCAAACCCGACAGTCCTCTCTTGGAGATAGTCCACGTGGGTCCTTATGGAGAGCTTCCGTTCGCCGTCCGTATTGAAGGAAAAGACAGGACGCTCACTGACGTTACGATCCCATATGTGATCACAGGCGGGCCTCTCTTTCTCCTCGCCGAGGATCAGGGCAGCCTTATATTCTCAGGAGCAACTGAGGCTGGCGTGCATTTTACTAAAACCTTCTCTTTCTCCGGAGAAGGGCATGGAGTAGGACTTGAAGTTCAGGTCTCCGATATGCCGTTTAAGGCATCATCTCTCTCCTTGTCTTGGATCGAAGAATCTCGTTCTGGAAGTCAATCAGGCTATTATAGTGTGTATGGCCCGGTTGCCCTTATCGGCAGAAAATTTCTGTATGAAAGCGCTTCGGATTGGGAAGCTGGAGAAATCTATGGACCGGGAAATATCCGCTGGGCTGGATTTACCAATAGTTATTTTTTGGCAGGAATGATGCCCTTAGGGGGCCAGCAGAAAGAAGCTGGAGACACGCGTCTCTTCTTCAGTGAGGACGACGGAACGTTTGAGGCGCGACTTTCTATTCCATGGAGCGGAGAAAACGTCTCTTATACGTTATACCTTGGCCCAAAGGAGACATCTGCCCTCAATGCGGTCGATCCAGCCTTTGACCGTGCTATCGATTTTGGTTGGGCTCATTTCATTGCCCGACCATTAGTATTGCTGCTCAGAATGTTGTATTCAGCGACGGGCAACTATGGAGTTGCTATTATCTTACTGACCATAATGGTCAAGCTGGTATTCTTTCCGCTGAGCAACAAAAGCTTTAAATCCATGTCGGCGATGAAGAAAATTCAACCTCAGATGGAACAATTACGCGAGCAACATAAGGATGATAAACAAAAGCTGAACCAGGAAACAATGGATCTATACAAAAGATATAAGGTGAATCCGCTCGGCGGATGTATACCCATGCTGGTCCAGCTTCCCGTTTTCATCGGACTCTATCAGGGCTTGCTGTATGCGATTGAACTCCGCCAAGCCCCCTTTTTCGGCTGGATTTTGGATCTGTCACAGCCTGATCGACTTGGGGCGCTTGCCATTCCGTTTGTTGAGCCGCCGGGTATCCCGGTCCTGACATTGCTCATGGGTGGATCGATGCTTGTTCAACAGATGATGACCCCCACAACTGGGGATCCGATGCAGCAAAAAATGATGCTCCTTATGCCGGTGGTCTTCACAGCCATGTTCATCAGTTTTCCAGCTGGACTCGTACTGTATTGGCTCGTCAATAATGTCCTGAGTGTGGCCCAGCAACATTGGTATACGAAAAGATATACTTAATAAAAGGGGAAAGACGTAATGACTGCTGTTGAAACCCAAGGATTAACGATTGAAGAGGCGGTTGCTTCTGCTCTCGCCCAACTTCATGCAGAACGACATCAGGTTGAGATCGAAATCATCGCCCAGGCGACCAAAGGATTTCTTGGTATTGGTAGGAAAAAGGCACGGGTCCGGGCAACACTCCGCAGTTCCCTCGCCCCTCAGGAGTTGGAACCTGAATCAACGACCCTAGATCCTTCGGAACAGCCTACTCGACGCCGTTCCATCTCCTCGGCATCAGATGCTCAACCTGCTCCAGTCTCCAAAGAGACTGGAGAAAAGGCGTGCCAGGCCCTCACAGAAACCCTGCGTCTTATGGGTATGGAAGTGCCGGTTTCGCTAGATGTCCAAGGGGCAGAAGCTGTTATCAACATAGACGACACCGTAGGTGGCTTGCTCATCGGTCGAAAAGGTCAAACGCTCGATGCGCTCGAATATTTGCTCAACCGTGTGGTCGCACGGGGTGATGAAGAAGAGGCGCATCTCGTCCTGGATGCAGAAGGCTACCGAGAACGGCGTCGGCAGAGCCTCGAAAGTTTAGCCCTTCGCTTGGGAGAGCGGGCAAAACGCCGCAGGAAAACTGTGACCTTAAATCCGCTCAGTCCTCGTGATCGGCGCGTTGTGCATTTAGTTCTTGAAGACGACCCACTTGTCAACACCAGAAGTGTAGGGCGTGGGTATCTTCGGCGTCTCTCCATTGTTCCGGAGAACGGCGGTACTATCCGCCGCGAGCGGCCGCGAAGCGCTGCCCGCTCGTAATCTCTATAGCGAGGAGTCGTGTACGAACATGACACGATCGCAGCTATTGCCACTCCCCCAGGGCGAGGTGGAATTGCCATTATCAGAATCAGTGGCGCTCGTTCAGAAACCGTAATAAAAACACTGTTTCTACCCGATACGGCCTGGATAGAGCAGCATTCACACCACTTCTACCTCGGTAGGATTCTCGATAAGCCATACGGAACGCCAATTGATCAAGGGGCGATCATCCTTATGCGTGCCCCCAAAAGCTACACCTGTGAGAATACGGTGGAGGTGCACCTCCACGGCGGCAACTTTCTGACCCGTCGTGTATTGGAGTCTATTCTGTGCCAAGGCGTTCGCCTAGCTGAACCAGGAGAGTTTACCAAGCGAGCCTTTCTCAACGGACGCTTGGACCTAGCGCAGGCCGAGGCAGTTTTGGACCTCATTCAGGCTACAAATGAGACAGCGTTACACCTAGCCTGGGAGCACTTAGCCGGTCGACTGTCATACGCATGTGATGAAATTCGGGACAAGCTCCTCACACTGACTGCGCACCTCGAAGCCTTAATCGATTTTCCTGAAGAAGACATTCCTGAAAACAGCCAAGAGGATATGCAGAACGAACTAGCCAAAATTCGGGGTGATTTAGAAGCCTTAAAAGCGACATTCTCACAGGGCAAAATTTACCGAGATGGAGTCCGAACTGCTATCGTTGGTAAACCCAATGTGGGAAAGTCAAGTTTGCTCAACATCCTAACAGGAACAGAACGGGCCATTGTTACAAAAGTCCCTGGCACAACTCGAGACATTCTTGAAGAAACAGTTCTCGTAAACGATATTCCTCTTGTGCTATGGGATACTGCGGGTATTCGACGCACAACGGACGAGGTTGAACAGATTGGCATTGAGCGCGCGCTGGCCGGGATCGAGCAGGCCGAGCTGATCCTTGCGGTTTTTGACGCTGCCCAACCGTTTGACACAAGTGATGCAATGATTTGTGAAAAGCTCAGAGGGGAAAAGTGCATCCTCGTGGTCAACAAGAGCGATCTTCCTCAAGAACTTGATCCAGCTGACGTAATAAGCCGTATCGATCAAGAACCTCTTATCCATATTTCTGCCAAATACGGGACCGGCATGAAAGATTTAGGAGAGCGAATCCAGAATGTTATCCTTGGAGACGGGATAGACCTGTTGGATGAGAAGAAAGGTGCCATGGGCAATAACGACGTTTTTAGTTATCCATTCATTACGAAAATGCGTCATCAAAGTGCGCTTGTGAAGACAACTCAAAGTCTTGAAAATGCAGAGTTTAGCCTTAAAGACGGCGTTCCTCTCGACCTCGTCGCTGTTGATCTACACACAAGCCTCGATCATATTGGAGAGATAACCGGACACGTGAGTAGCGAAGATATCCTTGATCGCGTGTTCCGAGACTTTTGCATTGGCAAGTAGCACGGAAGATAGTAGGGGTATATGGACTACGACGTTATAGTTGTCGGGGCGGGACATGCCGGAATAGAGGCCGCTCTTTCTGCTGCACGACTAGGTAGCAAAACCCTAATGCTCAC
>CAZXFE010000002.1:0-16485 GCA_964639795.1 uncultured Enterobacteriaceae bacterium
AGGATGCCTGACAATGCTTCCCGGTAGGATGTGCCATTCAAGCGAAATGCAGGTCTGGTCTGATCCACACCGGTATAATAACGTAGCAGGGTGAGATAGCGCCGCACTAATTCTGGGAGCAAGAAGTTGTGTCGTATGTGAGCTTGTGCCTGTTTCCCTAGCTGGGCAGTTTGCTCCGGATCATCCAGGATATGAGCCATTTTTGTGGCAATAGCTTTGACATCAAGCGGATCCACGAGATAACCGGTTTTTCCGTCCACAACCTGTTGCACGATTCCACCAACGCGGGAACCAATGACCGGGGTCCCCTGCCATAAGGCCTCGGATACGACCAGGCCGAAACCTTCGCGCGTTGAAACATGGACGAAGCCGCGCGCAAGACGCATGAGCGAGCCGACTACTTGATCGTTGTTTTCGACATTGACCCAAAAGCGGATATCTGGATCGTCGCCTGCTTGTGTTTCGAGCTGCGCAAGCATTGCTTCTCCTTCTGGGTCGTCTGTTGCCGTGTTGCCCAAGAAGATAAGATAGGGCGAAGGGTCGTAGTCCCTCTTTTCACGCAGGCGTTTAAATGCTTCAGTGATGGATGCCTGATTCTTGTGAATATCGTAGCGCGAAATCGCAGCCAGGATCGGCCGATCCGGATCGATAGTATGCCGCTGAAAAAGCGGCTCGAGGATCTCCTTTGCCCGCCGCTCTGTATATTGCTCGTTTTTTTCTGCCAGTGGATCAATGCACGGGGTAATTTGATACTGCGGGATCTGCAGTCCAGGCCCAACAAACTCTGGCATAGTGAAAATCGCGCCAGCATACTGGTTTATATACGGAGCGAGGAAGCGCCACACTGTAGGGTTCGGGGTTGAGGTATCAATATGGCATCGCCACAGGACATTGCCAATTAAAACCCCATGCATAATGAGAGCTGCGGGCTGGGGATCATGGACGATAATGAGATCGGATTCGATCTGGACGTTTTGCGCATTCGCTGCGAGATTATCCAGATAGGTTTCGAAGAGCTCTTGGAGGGAAATTGGCTGGTCTATGCCTTGGAGCGTATTGTGAAATTTCTTGGTGATCTGGAAAAAAGCGTCGTGTCCTCGAATGGTGGACCAGCTGGCCTGGATCCCAAGTGAACGAGCTAGGGGAATAACGCTGCGCAGCATTTCGGCGACCCCTCCACCAGTAAAGGTGGAATTGATATTAGCCCAGCCTCGCCCTTCGATCGCACCGGCCAAGTACTTGAGCGCATCGACCCGTTCTTGTCCGATATACGGCTCGTATTCGTCAATCGTGAAAGTCGCTTCGGGTTGATATTCTTCTAACAATGCGTTCGTGTTACTCATACTGCTCGTCCTTACTCCACCCGTATCTCCATCCTTATACTTATGAGAACGTTCGGCTATCAGGGGAGAACTCTTAAGCGAGATTGTTTCTCACAGTGTATGCGGAACACCAGATACGAAAGAATATGGCGCCATAAAAAGTCCGAATCGAGGTGGGTTGTCAATAGGGGGCGGAGCTAGAAGACTGGTGAGGGAAAGCGGGTGCGCACTCCGCCTTGCTCTGGATAGGGCAGACGGGTATCCGAGAAATCCAGCAAATTCACTCAACTCATGCGTTCCGGTGCTCAGGTCGAAGAAGGTCCATCACCGTCTTAACCGGATGAAACGTACTGTCTGGTACTTCTACAAAGGCGGTATTCCAATATGCCATCGCACCGTTCCAGAGACCCGGTAATTCGAGTGCTCGTAGGGGATGTCCGTCTTTTGACTTCTCTGAAATAAAGCCGGTATTGGGGTTAATAAAACGCAGCAAATCGAACGGACGACCGCGATAGTCTCGGACGCCACCTACAAGGTCGACAGGATTGAAATGGGTCGCAGACTCCCAGATTCTCAGTTGACTCACTTCAGCCATGTCGACTTGCGAAGACTCAATAATTTGGAGAGATGTTGTGCCATCAGGATGCTGGACCCAGAACGGTCCGCCACCTGGTTCGCCCGTATTTCTGACCACGCCACATACGCGCAGTGGGCGATTAAGTCGATCAATGAGAAAAGCCCGCTTTTTATGAACCGAAAGCGCGTCGAAATCTGTGGGCGGAATAAGAGACAATTTGTCTTGAGTAAATGACAGTCCTTCCTGAATAACCTGTTCTGTGGATGAGGAGGATTCCAGTCTTTCGATAGAGGAGAAAATCTCCTGCTGTAATTGGAGAAGGTAGCCGCACAGAAGCTTTTTATATCGATACGTATCGGCCTTGAGCCGGTCGGGCAGTACATTATCGATATTCTTAATAAAAATAATATCGCCCTTTAGGTCGTTGAGATTTTCTAATAACGCGCCGTGCCCACTTGGGCGAAAGACGAGCCTGGCACCATTTCCTCGTAACGGAATGTTGTGAGGGTCCACGGCAATCGTGTCGGTAGACGGCTTCTGAACCGAATACGAGAGGTCGAATTTACAGCCTTTTTGTCCGTAACGTTCCTGAACGAGGGCAAGGGCGGCTTGAATGGCTTGTTGATGCTGTGCAGCAACGGTGAAATGGACGTGCGCCACGGATGATGCGTCCTGCGTATACTCTGCCGCTTCAACAAGATGTTCCTCAAAAGGCGTCCTCGTGTGATCGGTGTAGACATGGAATTTGATGAGTCCCTTGGGTTGATTGGCATAATCTAAACCTGTTGGCGTGAGCAGATAGGCAAGGAGAACGTCATATTTATCCTGGCTCAGGGCGCTGTCCAGACTATATCCGTCTTTTTGCAGGGCGATTTGGAGATCTGTCGAAAAAGCGAAGTGTCGGCATTCTGTCATAAATTCTAAGAATGCTTGGCAGGCGAGATCTCCACCCTTAGCTCTGTTTGTCAGCGTTTGTTTTGTCAGCAACTGCGGGGACTCGGAGAAAGAGAGGAGTAATGTGAACATCCGACTTGCTGCACCCGAGGCCGGGACGAATTTTGTGATCCGCCCTGCAGCTGCTGCGGCAGCATGTAACGAGACCAAACGGTCTTGTCCATTGAGCAGCGTTGTTATCCCGTCGCCTACCGTACACGGTCGATCTAATTGGATGGCAGGAAATCCCTGCTGAAACTGTTCGATATATGAGGCTACTTTCTCCGGAGTAATGTTGCGCGCCCGGATTTCTTTGAGATCTTGGTCATTCCATTCATACTGCATGCTCATCGATCTCCACCGTTCCTTGACTGAGAGGTCTCTTCCTGGGCAAGGAGTTCTCAGCCCCTCCTCTTATTCTCCCTCAGAGTTCCGCGAAAGGCAAAAGTGTACTGGAGAAGAGGGAGGGGAGACCTCACTTGTCGGCTGCTGGGACGACTATGACTTGTGTCGTGGACAGTGCAACTCAATCAGGCCGATCTCCGGAAGACACCAGAGCCGTACGGGTAGGTCTGAGGAGCCAACCCCAGTACTCATATAACCCTGAAAGGCGTGATATTGCCAGCGGCCTTGAGGGTAGCGCCGTGTGCGGTGGCATTAAGCAGCGGTGGGCCAATAAACGGGAGACAAATCTGTCCGCCGCGGGATGGCTACACAGGTAGAGGTCTATCCCATAAGCTGGCTTCTTGGATGATTTCGGGGGTGTGAACGAGGAGGAGTTTGAAGTCATCCTGAGGTATCTGGCGAAGCGCACCTGCTAGATCATCGCAGCCGTAATGATGGGGATCATCGAGGCCGATCAGCGACAGGCTCTCCGCTCCTTGTTGTATTTCCACTGCATCATTGATTAACATTTTAATGCCGAGTTGCTCCAGTTCCGAAACTTCCTCTGATGCATCATGATTCCCAGGAATCCCGAGGGTCCCCAGGTGGGGATGCAGGCCCTCCAGCATTTTCTCCATGGCTGGGTAAATACCGTCACACGGACCGGAGACACTAAACCGGTAATCCCCGGTGAGGACGCATAGGTCGACAGCCAGGGGCGGATACACTCGATAATCTGCTCGGCAAGACCGGGCATACCGTCTATATGCAAGTCTGAGAGATGCAAAATTTTGAGGCTGAAGAACGACTCCCGCAAGGTATCCATAATGAAGGGTTGGTGAGAGATTTGTGGCGCCAGGGTGTTACTCCTGCCTGGCGTCAGGAGGCCGAGTGCATTCAAGCCACTGCGCAAGGCCGGGATTGAAAAATATTGCGCAGTGGGATGAAAGGCTCTACGTCCACGACCAGACCAGGAAGGGGCCCGTCTGTGTTCAATTACGAGCCGTTTTTGCCACAGGTTCTCTTTGTTTTGTATCTCATCTTGAAATGTATCCGGCCGGGAGGTCGGGCGCGGTGCCAAATCTCAGATACACGGAGGAGTCATACGGGTCGTCTCGGTCGTGCTACTAGGCGAACCTCCTGGAATATGGTTGCATGAGCACAGATACAGCTGCTTCTCCGCCTTCTCAATCGGCAGCCGCAAGAGGAGATTTAGAGCGAGGGAAGGGCAGCGTCGTACATTGATATTTGGAATGGCGAAAGATTTTTAGAGGAGATAGTCGGGGGCCCTGGGGAGGATAGCTAGATGGCTGTTGAGATACCTGTACTCACCCAACAATTACAAGAATTCTGTCTGACCCATTATGGGCAAGAGGCAGTTGTCAGCCAGGTTGAAGCCATGCCCGGCCACGCTGGACTCAGCTTTGGTTTCACTGTTGTCTACCAGCAGGACGGACAGCCTGACCAGGAATCGCTCGTCATGCGTATTCCTCCCAAAGGTGTTCGCCAGAGCGGCAACACGGATGTCCTGCGCCAAGCGCCTCTCCTGCGCACGCTTAAAAAGAACGATATACCTGTACCAACCGTACGCTGGGCCGGGGACGATTTGCGCTGGTTTGAAGTACCGTATCTGATGGTCGAACGCCTTCCTGGCCGGACGTTTCATGTGTGGGAACCGGATCAGTCGTTTGAGTGTAGCGCTCTAGCGATTGCTCCTCTCTATGAGCAAGGGGTGCAGGCATTGGTGCAAATCCACCAGCTTGACTGGAAAATTGAACTCGCCGGCTGGGAAGAGCCTCGCTCGCTCGAACAAGAAATTCGTTTTTGGGACCCCATTTTGGCCAAAGCGGCTGAACCAGAGTGGATTGTCTGGGGTGAGGAGGTCCGCGAGCTTTTGCTGACGCACCAACCGACAGACCCTCCCATGGGGCTCTTTCATGGAGACTATCAGGGAACGAATTTGCTTTTTGATAAGCATTCGGACGGTGAGAAGCTGGTTGCCCTTTTGGATTGGGAGATTTCCGGCATTAGTGGCCACCTCTTGGATTTAGGCTGGTTGCTGGTGTTCATTGACCCGGAAAGCTGGGACTCCGAGCGGCGACCCATTACCGTGACTCCACCGGTCGAGGACCTCGTGGCTCTGTATGAAGACGGGATGCAGTGTACAGTGCCGGATATCAATTGGTACCGTGCGCTGGCCGGCTACCGCTTCGGGGCGATCAGTTGCTTTAACGTCATGCTCCACCGTCGCGGCAAACGCCACGACCCCGAGTGGGAACTGATCGCGCCATCGGTCAAAACGCTTTTCGGCCGGGCCAAAGAGCTGCTACTCAGTTAGCCCTGTTATTCAACAGCCAGGCCGTTAAAGAAGGTTACTATGACAAGGACGGACTGCTTGTCGCGATAGATCCCGCAGCGGTTGGTGACCCTGCGCTCTTCCGTGCCATCGTTGAGGTGCATATCGCGGAGGTTAAAGCGGTCAAGAAAGCGCCTGGAGTTGAAGAAATCCACGTCGATGGCGAACAGAGTTTCGCCGAACGTGAACTTCGTATCCGCGCGGTAGTCCCAATAGAAGACGGGGTATGGGGGCAGGTCGGCGAATTGGCGCAGGAGTTCGAAATCAGCCTGCCTCAGCCATAATTCGCTGGGCGCGTTCGACGAGTTGCGGCACCTTCCATTCAAACTCAGCAGTCTTTGGGTTGGCAGCGGATCCTTCGAGATACAAACGATACAGCCCTTCAAGGATGACCGCGTACTTCCAGACCGCAAGGCAGTGATAGAACGGGAAATGCTCCATAGTGCGTCCCGTTTGCCGTTCGTACCGAGCCGCCATCTCTTCACGAGACAAAAAGCCCGTTCGCTGGGTAATATAGTTGCTGCCAATCGGGTCGGCCTCGTCTTTCTCACCTTGCTCGTCTCCCGTTAGCCCCCAAAAGCTGAGCAGCCAACCCAAGTCAGTCAGCGGGTCACCCAGGGTGGCCATCTCCCAGTCGAATATCGCGACCAGCCGAGCAGGGGTATGAGCCGAAAACATGACGTTATCGACTTTATAATCGCCGTGGACGACGGTGGCTGCATTGACTGGGGGCAGGCGCTGCTGGAGCCAGCCCCCAACCTCTTGGAGTCCGGGCAATGAACGAGTATGGGGCAGGGTGAGTTCACACTGCGTAGTCCAGCGCTTGAGCTGGCGTTCAAGATACCCCTGCGGCCTGCCAATGCCCTCAAGATCGGTGCCTTTCCACTGGATCGCATGCAATTCGGCCAGCGCATCAATCAGTTCCTCGCCGAGTCGTTTTCGTTCTGCCGGCGGGTCGAAAATCTCGGGTAGGCTTTCACGGACCACCAAACCCTCAGCGCGTTGCATGAGATAAAAGGGTACGCCGAGCACGTCTTGATCCTCACACGCAATAACAGGCTGTGGGGTGCGGACGTCCATAGACGACAAGGCCGACAGCACGCGGTATTCGCGTAACACATCGTGGGCCGTAGGTAGCAAGTCGCCACTGGGCGGACGCCGCAATACCCACCGTTTCTCTCCCCAGCAGACAAAAAACGTTTCATTTGAATAGCCGGCTTCGTGTCTTTCAATGCTGATGTCGCCTTCTTCGAGAGACAGCGAGTCGCGTAGAAAACGAATGAGTTGCGGTAGATGAATTAGCGAGCTGTTTTCTTGGGTCATAGGCTGTCTCTCTATTCCTCGGACTTGATACGCATCTTGCTGACGTCTGCCGTCACGGATGCCCTCTTCAACAGTTCCGGCCGTAATGGCTCCGCACAAAATGGCCTGTTTGTCTTCGCGTTTACGTAGAAGTTGTCCCGGGCGCTGGACGTGTTCGCGAGTTAATACGGAGCCGGAAAGAACGATTGCTACACTCGCATCTGGGACATTTACCCCTTCGTAGAGCACTTTAGAGGTTGCGAGTGCCAAGTAGTCGCTTTTGTTGAAAGCTTCAAGGGTGGCTTTCCTTTCCTTGGTCGCTGTTTGATGTGTGATCGCTGGGATTAAAAACGCTGCTGAAATTGCATACACGGTATCATTGTCGCTGGTGAAAATAATCGTCCGTTCCCTGGCCTGTGTTCCCAAAGCAAGTCTCTCGGCCCGTGGATGTGCGAGCATCGCGCCGCGGCCCTTCCGACTCTTGGCACTCTCACGAATAAACCGGTGCCAACCGGATAAGCCATCCAACACAATGCCGTGGTCAACAATGAAATTATAGGAGGTTCCCGGCGCCTGACGGTATTTCTCTTCTTCTTCCGGGGTCAGCGCTACCTTCATCCGCTCGAACACGTAGTCGGCCAGATATTCACCGGCAAGATCGGTGATGCCCTTGGTAGAGACCTGCGGGCCGATGAGTTTGTCGAACAGCGCGCGGCGACCGTCGGCGCGTTCCGGCGCTACACACGTCTGTGCAGCATGGCTATATACTTCGCCCGGCAGGTGGTGGCATTCGGCAAAAATGATCAGTCCCGAACGATTGCGCAGCCGATCCGCCGATTCATATGTCTATATGGGCTATCGTAGGTTGTGACGGTCTGGCCTTCGATTTCGTAATAGCCACCGCCAATAAGGCCGATGGTCTTTTCAAACGCTGCGCGCAACAGGTCCAACCACTGATTCATCAAATCAATAGTTGGGGGAACCAAGAGCGTACTGCGCTGGATAGTCTCTATCGCCTTTTGGCCGACGTACTTCTTGCCGGCTAAGGTCGGCAGGACAACGACCCCGAGCCGGCCAGCTGTATCCCAGGCCTCAAGAGCTTCGCTCTGAAACGGGCGTGGTGCTTGGGTTAAACGGCTGGACAATGTGAGCGTGCGATAGGCAGGCGCGGCGTTGGTATGGGACTGTGCAGACTGTTTAAAGGCCGCAATGACCTGACGATAGTGGTGTGCTTGGGTACGCCAGCGATCAACGCGCACATCCCACTGAAAGTAGGCCGGAGGGGTAAATCCTTCAGGCGGATCGTACAGATTTAAGTGCCAAGTTCGAACGACAGGCGCATGGTCAGAACGTGGTAGGGGCGGCCGGCCGGTCGCCCCTACGAGACTTACACGATGTGCTTCTCACGCAGCGCGGCAATTCTCTCCGTACTGAAGCCGACGCTGCCCAGCACTTCCTCAGTGTGTTGCCCGAGCGCCGGGGCAAAGGTGCGAATCGAGCCCGGCGTGTTCGACAGTTTGATTGCGATGCCGGCGTGGGTTACTTTTCCCGCTTGCGGGTGATCTAGTTCGACTGCCATTTTTCGATGCTTCACCTGTGGGTCTTCAAAGACTTCGGGCACATCGTACACTTTACCTACGCATACATCCGCTTTGGTGAAAAAATCAGACCATTGGTCTCGTGTTTTGGTCAGTAAAATCTCCTGAAGTTCTTGTTTCACCTGTTGATGCCGTTCGGTCGAATGCCCGGAGAAATCGCCCATCTTCATGCCGCAGTCTTTCCAATCCGGCCGGTCGAGCGCGTCGCACACATTATTCCACAGCCAGGGCTCGGTGCAGCCTATGGACAGCTGCTTGCCGTCCTTGGTTTTGTAGACACTGTAATACGCATACCCACCGCCGAAAACGCCTTTTGCCCGGCCCGGCATGGTACCGTCTGCAAAATAATCACGCACGTTCGGCGTCGCTGCCAGCAGTGAGATGGTAGTGTCCAAATACGAGATATCGACCAATTGGCCTTTGCCCGTTTGCTGGCGGGAAAACAGCGCAAACATAATTCCGAGTGCGCCGTGCATAGAAGCCCCCGCGTAGTCGGCAATAATATTAAGGGGAATAGAGGGTGGGCCTTCGGGTGGCCCAATCAAGTCGAGAACCCCACTCAGGGCGAGAAAGTTCAGGTCGTGGGCGGGAAAATTCCGGTACGGCCCGTCCTGGCCATAGCCGCTCAGCGAGCAATACACGATGCCGGGATTAATCTTGCACAGCGTCTCGTAAGCGCCCCCCAGCCGTTGCATCACTCCGGGTCTGAATCCTTCGACCAAGACATCGTATTCCTTGGCTAAGGTGTGCAAGACTTCTTGTCCGGCTGGATCTTTGAGATTCAGAGTCAGGCTTTTTTTATTGCGATTGGTAAAGCTGGTGGCAATTTTATGCGCCTCCTCCGGTTGTGGAGAGGCACCAGAGCCGGATAGTTTACCCGTAGGCGGAGGCTCTATTTTCAGCACCTCAGCGCCCATATCCGCCAGCATCATGGTACAGAATGCGCCAGGCCCAACTCGTGTCAGTTCGAGAACTTTAATTCCGTCGAGTGCGAGTGCCATGCTTTCCTCCTTACGAGAATGAAGAGTGTCGTCGGGGACTGTTATAAACGATCCGCTCGTGGCGGCGCTAGAGGTCGCTTCTTATCCAAACCTCTACTCAGACGCTACATGAGATCTCTCTTGAGCAAAATGATGACCGAGAGTGAGAGCCGTGTTAATGTTTTGCTGTCTAATCACAATGAAGCACGTGCGATCCGTAGAGCAATACGACTTTTCAGCTGGTTTCTCAAACAGCTTCCATGACCCTCTTTCATCTGAAGGAGTGATATTGAGTAGTGTGGCGAGCTTTGGGTCAAGGAGTGTTTTGCCTACGAGGAGAGCTGTTCGTTGACCGAGACGCGCTTGCGTGAGTGTTGCGACTTCGTCGAAGACGAAAGGTAGGAGCTTGTGGGAGATCTGGATACGCGTCAAGGACGTCTCGAATTCGTTCATGATCTGAATCCCTGGCTGACATAGGCAAAACATGCACTCGTATCAACAAAAAACGTTTCGTTCATGGTTTTTCTTACCCGTACAACCGGCGATCATGGTCTTTGCCCTATCCCCGCAATTGCTTGTAGCTCTTTCCGACATGACGCAGGAGGGCGAAGGCGAGCTGCCAAAATCTGGTGGAGCACGTCAGAAAGACTGACTCCTTCGCCTTCAGCCATCCTCTTTAACGCTCCATATTTTTATTGCTTCAATAATACTTGAGCGCGGTGGTAGGTGCTTATGTTTGATCCATTTCTTTACTGGGGGGAGTGTAATTACATCGTAATGTAGAACTGCTTTTGCGAAAAGTTTTTTGGTCTGGCTGTTCACCAAAAGTACATCAGAGCCGAATTGTCGCCTGGATACCTATCTGCTAGCGTGTTGCTTTCTGATTACGCAAAAGACGTGAGGGATAAGGCTTGTGTCTCCGCAAGAGAAACTGCAAATGATTCGGGAAGAACTGCAACGCAGTTTTCTCGAACGAACGGCACCAATTGACGGTGCCCTTGCCGCGCTCCTAGCGTCTCAGCACGTCCTCATTATCGGTCCGCCTGGGACGGCCAAGTCGATGTTGGCTGACGAGCTGTGTCGACGCATCACTGGAGCGAGCTATTTCCAGTGGTTGCTAACCAAATTCACCACGCCGGAAGAACTGTTTGGGGCGGTTAGCCTCAAAGCGCTCGAAGCCGACGACTATCGACGCGTGACAGACAACAAGCTGCCAGAGGCGCATATTGCCTTTCTGGATGAGGTCTTTAAGTCGAGTTCGTCCATCTTGAATTCCATCCTCACGATCATCAATGAACGGCTGTTTCACAATGGCCGTGAGGTTACACCCGTGCCTCTCCTGACGTTATTCGGTGCCAGTAATGAATTGCCCGAAGACGAGGAGCTTGTCGCGCTGTATGACCGCTTCTTACTGCGCTTTACCGTGGATTACATTCAAGAGGATTTTCGCTTCCTTCATATGCTTCAGGCGCAGGAGCCGACTGAACGCACTACCCTCAGCCTCGAGGAGTTGCGTCAGCTGCAGACCAATGTCCGAGCGGTCGCCGTCTCTGGGACTATTTTTGGTCTGATGGCTGATATTCGTTGTGAGCTCAGGTCAAAGGATATCCTGGCCTCCGACCGGCGCTATCGCCAGAGTATCGGCCTAATGCAAGCTCTGGCGTGTCTTGACGGACGCAGCGCTGTGTCTGAATCTGATCTGTTTTTTCTTGAACATATCTTGTGGAAGGAGCCTTCCGAGCAGGCGGCAGTGCATACGGTCATTCACGGTCTTATCCACGGCTATGAGGATGAGGTGCAGGAACTGTTATTCCAGACCCGAGAGTTGCGTGAGTATGCCGAGCGGTCTTGGGATGATGCTGAGCAGCACGCCCGAGCCGTGATCGAAGCACATACCAAGATCCGTAATATTTTGACTAAAGTAGAAGAGATTCACCAACACGCCCAGGAGGGCGGGCGGGTGACAGATAAGGTCGAGACCGTGAAACGAGAGATTCAAGAGATCCAAGGCCAGTTGCTGCAAAAGCTCTAATATGGATGGCTATGCCCCGGCGCAGTTCCAAGAAGAAATCCCAATTTGCTTTCCCTCCGCCAGAGCCTATTCCGGATAATGCGTGCTGGATAGAGAGCGATTCCTATGACCGCTCCGTCTACAAGAAGCTGCGCGACGAATCTCCCTCGTTGCGCACGCTGGAGAAGAGTGGAGGAGTCCTCCTGCCCCATTTTGATGCGCTATTGCGCGATCTTTTTTGTGCGCTGTTTAAGTATAACATCGTTTTCTTTCAAGACGCCAAGGTCCTGCCTAGTGCGGCCTTTAGCCGGGCGTTATTAACCACGCTTCATACGGGGGAGTTGGTACAGCTGCTGCGCGAAGCGACCGTTCTTGATGAGGGAAGAGCCGGACTCGCTACCGTTCTACTTGGGGCGGGCGCACTGCGTTTACTTAAGTCTGAGAAGGGGCTCACGCGCAGGGATTTGCTTGATGTTTGGAACGTGCAGCAGCAAGAAGACTTGGTCCAAGCAAAGATCAACGAAGCTCAAAACGCAAAAGAGTTAGCCCAACAATCTGACGGTTCAGCGGAGGTCTCACAAGAAATAAAAGAACTGCTCGAACAGATGGCTGATCGGATGGCCAGTCAGGCACGGGCCGAAGAAACGCGTCTGCGACGCCAAGCAAAGCAGCTCAACAAAGACTTGTCCCGCGTACAAAAAGAGATGCACAATCGTTTTCTGAAAGAAGCGATTGAAGTCACGCAAAATCTCGATGACGCAACCCAAGAGGCCGAATCTTGGAGTCTAACCTTCGGTAGTGGCCACAAATCCTCGCCTGGCCGACAGATTGAACTCGGCAAATACTTGGCTGGCAACGACAAACTCAAAAAGCTGGCCAAGCTGGTCGGGCGGATGAAACACCACGCAACCGCCCTGCGGCGTAGGATCTTTGAGCGCAGGAATGATGAGGTTTTTGAAGTCGGCGTAGGGGCTGAACTGAGTCGCTTACTGCCACACGAGTTAGTGAGCCTGCAGCACCCCCTCTTACGGAAAGACTTTATTCGGCGTTTTGTGGATAATCGGCTTTTACAGTACGACCTGCGTGGGATGGAGGAGAAGGGCAAAGGCCCGGTTGTCGTGTGCTTAGACGGCAGCTCTTCTATGATGGGCGATAAAGAAATCTGGGCCAAGGCATTGACGCTAACCCTATTGGAAATTGCTCGCCGCGAGCGCCGCCTGTTTCGGTCGATTTGTTTTTCGTCCGCAAACGTCCCGCTCCAGGTTGTCGATCTCAACCCCCGCGTTCGCTACGAGGCGGAAATAGATAAAGTCATGCAGCTGGCAGAGTATTTCCCCGGTGGCGGGACGGACTTTCAAAAACCGCTCGATGCCGCCCTGGAGTGTATCCGAGAGTCTCGTTTTAAACGTGGCGATATTGTGTTTATTACGGATGGCGAATGCCGGGTGCATGATGACTGGGCCGAACGCTTTCGAAGGGAGAAAGAAACGCTTGGTTTTTCGCTCTTCTCAATTCTGATTGACGTTGGCACGAGCTCGCTCAGTTCGCTCAAAGCCTTTAGCGATAGAATCACCAGCGTGTCTCAACTGACCAGCGAAGGGGTCAAAGATTTGTTTGTAAAGTTATAGCGAGAAAAAGGAGGCCAATGTGGATCAATTAGCGATTCCCCGGTTGACCTTACAGGGCTCCGCGCGGGACATTGGTCATGCTCACGGGGAAGCATTTCGACCGCTCGTACAAGATAACGTCAAAGCCTATTTTGCAGTCTTTGCCCATTATGCCGGTCTTTCGCGTGAGCAGGTTCTCTCTCGTGCAAGCCTCTTCATGCCTGTCATTCAACAATTTGACACTGATCTGTTTGAGGAAATTCGCGGTATTGCAGAAGCGTCCGGCAATCAACTCGAAGAGATTGTTGCCGTAAATTCCCGAACAGAAATCATGTTCAAAGAAACACCCCATCTTGGCGAATGTACGGCTCTGGCGGCAACACCCGAGGCAACCGCGTCTGGACATACTCTTCTTGGACAGAACTGGGACTGGATGCCCAAATTCGCCGGACACGTGCTTTTGTTAACCATCAAACAAACAGGGCAAGAGGAGAAACCTACAGTTCTGACCTATACTGAGGCTGGCATTGTTGGCAAGATTGGTATGAACTCTGCCGGTCTTGGCGTATGCGTCAATCTGCTGGTGAGTGACAGTACGAGAGTCGGACTGCCGTTTCATATTCTGTGTCGAGGAATTCTTAGCTCTTTTTCAATGGGAGAAGCGTTGGGGAAAATCTTCAACCATCAAATCGGAGCATCTGCCAATTATCTGATTGGACACATGGATGGAGAAGCCATCGATATTGAAACGAACCCAAGTGGAGTTGAGTATCTGTATAGTCAAGACGGCACTCTCTCGCACGCCAACCACTTCGAAAGCCGGCTACCGGTTCCAGACGAGGGGCGGAAGATGTTCCCAGATACTATTTTACGCTCCTGTCGCTCAGGGAAATTTCTTGCTCAGCAACGTGGAGAAATCTCCGTTGAGATATTGCAGACCATCTTGCAAGATCACTTCAACTATCCCTGTTCTATTTGCCGTCATCCCGATGCGCGAGCACACGAGCTGGAAAAGGTGCAGACCAATGCTTCAATTGTCATGAACCTCACTGAACGAACCATGTGGATTTGCGAAGGTAATCCCTGTAAAGGCGGCTACACGGCTGTCCCATTAGTCTAGGAGAGATCGTTACTTATGACTGCCCTGTCTGGCCTCCGTGTTCTTGACCTGGCTGATATCAAAGGCGCCATGTGCGCCAAATTGTTTGGGGATATGGGGGCAGATGTCATCAAGATCGAGCCGCCGAGTGGAGATGCGATGCGTCGCATCGGTCCGTTTCTCGATGGCAAACCTCATCGGGAGCGCAGCCTCCTGTTTTGGTTTTACAATACAAGTAAACGCGGCATTACGCTCGATCTGAATCAGATTGCTGGACAGGAACTCTTCAAAAACATGGTTGTAAAAGCGGATATTGTAGTCGAATCCGCAGCGCCTGGGACACTAGCGCAGTGCGGTCTCAGCTATGAAGATCTGAAGCAGATCAACCCGAACATCGTACTCACTTCAATCACGCCGTTTGGCCAAACCGGACCGTATAAGGACTATCGCGCTTCAGACATGGTGGCCGAGGCCGTGGGTGGGATGATGTGGACCAATGGTTTCCCGGATGAAGCGCCGCTGCACGGCATGGGACTGCAAGCCTACCACAGTGCGTCTTTTTTTGCGGCTATTGGAACCATGTCCGCCCTGTGGGCGCGCGATGCCATAGGAGAAGGTCAATGGATTGATGTGAGTATGCAAGAAGCAACCGCCGGTGCTGTGGAGCATATTGCGCCATTCTACCACCAAGGTCTCGGCATCGAGAAACGTCAGGGCAGTCTGCATTGGAGCCGCTATTTTCGGGTGGCTAAGTGCCGTGACGGCTATGTCATGCACTGTTCACTCGGCGATTGGACCTCGCTCGTCGAATGGGTGAAGGGCGATGGCAAAGCCCACGACCTCGAGGATCCGCGATGGGAGGACCTGACCCATCGAAAAGAAAATGCTGAACACTTGTTCGATATTCTTGATGACTGGGCCGAAGACTATAGTGTGGCGGAACTGATGGAAGGCGCGCAGTCACGGCGGATTCCGTATGCCATGGTCCGACCGCCGGGAGCCTTGGTGGATGATCCGCAATTGAACGACCGAGGCTTTTTCTCGGACGTCGAACATCCAGAGTTGGGTCAGTCGTTCCGTTACCCTGGCGGCCCAAGTCGGTTTACCGCTACGCCGTGGCGCATCGCGCACCGCCCACCGCTGCTCGGGGAGCATAATGACGAGGTATACAGCGGAGAACTCGGTCTGGCTGCAGGCCAGTTGTCGGAACTGGCAGAGGCCGCCGTGATTTAGCAAAATAGAAATGGTTGAGGCTGGCCGGGAACATAGTACGGAGACCGCCACTTTGTGGTCCGAGAGGACGATCTGGCGACGCGTTCAGTGAAGGGCGCAGTCTGCAGTTTGGACTAGGGCAGACCAAAAGGAGGCCATCATGAGCGTGATCGGCGAGAAGCAGGGGGAGGTCAAGGGCAAAAAGTGACGTCGGTGACAATGCCGGCGGGAGGGGCAGTCGTGAACGTGGACGTAGAGGGGGGCCGCTTGGTACGGTCGTGTACACGGAGACGTTTGGCCCCACGGTGGATGCGGCGGGGGAGACGGGCCCGGTCACGGTGCGAGGGCAAGCCTTTCTGCCGGTTTGGAGGACTGTAGTGGCGGTTGGCGGTGGGACGTGGCGAAAGAGTAGCCCTTACTCCTCGGAAGTGAAGGTGATTAACCGTGCGCGGAGGAGCAGCGGGTTTTCGTAGTGACAACATATGATCTGGCGACGCGGTCGGTGAAAGGGTCTACGCCTCGGACTAGGGCGGAGACACAAAGGAGGGCAGTATGCAAAAAAGAGTGGCTCGGTTGGGGTAGTGGCAATGAGCGTGCTGATACTCGGGACAGGGGCAGTAGGGTATGCGGATCATCATGGAGAGACGCAGGACCGAAAGGCAGCACTGGTGATTTCGGTAGCGGCGACGGATCAGGCGGCCTATCTGAAGAAGGTCTCAGAAATCTAAGCGATCACAGAAGGTCTCGGGGTGGGTGCGACGATGCGAGCGTGGCATGCCAGCATCGCGGGTCCAGCGACGGGACGGCTCATCGTGGTGCTCGAGTTTGAGAGCCTGTCGGCGTACGCACAAGGTATGACGACGGTGCAAGCCGATACTGGCTGGCGCAAAGTATACAAGGAATTAAGCGGACTGCGTATGGCCGTGGGTACCAGCCTGCTTGAAGAGGTCACCCCGTAGGGGACATCGAAAGGGAGAAGGGCACGGATTTTATGGGAAGGTACCGTTGGCGACCATGACGGAAGCGGGATCGGTCCTGAATATAGAAGTAGATGCCAGCGGGTCGTTTCGGCCGGCAGTGGATGCGACAGGTGAGCGAGGGGCA
>CAZXFE010000002.1:16525-52246 GCA_964639795.1 uncultured Enterobacteriaceae bacterium
CGCGTTTCTGCCCGATGGCAGTACGATGGCCTGCACGCCGACAGGGACGTGGCGCAAAAGCGGGCATCGCAAGATATGAGATATTGTGAACATACCACAAGGAAGCCCAACGCCCCCTCTGACAGGTCCTCCATGCTCGCAAACATTGTTGATCTCGACCAGATATCCGACAGGCGAAGGTAGGAGCTGCGTCGCTAAATCATTGCGGTGGCCAGGTAACGCGAGGAGGTAGAGGAAACTAGCTGCGCGTAACGGATGGCAGACGCAAACCTCGTTCGAAAACTGAGACGCAGAATCTACCAGTACTGCCTCTCACAAACGGTATTCTCTTGGCTATGGATGTCACATGCTGGTAGGAGGAGCTTATGCGGGCCCCGGCCATGTCGCTTTCTGTACCACATACCACGCTACCCTTACGTGATTATCAGGAAGCTACTATTTATGCTGTTCTTGCGGCCTTCGAACGAGGCATACGTCGCCAGGTGGTTGCTCTGCCGACAGGTACTGGGAAAACGGTGATCTTTGCCCACCTGATCGCGCAACGCCCTGGCCGTGCCCTGATTTTGGTCCACCGCGACGAGCTCATACGCCAAGCAGAAGAAAAATTAGCGATGATCGTTCCTGACTTGGATGTAGGCATTGTCAAAGCGAAGCGCAATGAGGTTGGAGGTCAGTGCGTTCTTGCCAGCGTGCAGACTGTAAGTCGTACGGCCCGCCTACAAGCCCTCGGCCGGGACTTTCAGACGGTTGTAATCGACGAGGCCCACCATGCAACTGCTGCCACCTATCGCCGGGTCTTAGAAGCCGTAGGCTGTTATATTGACGCTGGACCCCTTACGGTGGGAGTCACAGCAACGCCCCACCGAGGTGACCGAACCAGTCTGGACACGGTATTTCAGGAGGTCGTTTATCATCGCTCCATTACGGACATGATTGCAGCGGGATATCTTGCCGACCTGCGCGCTTTACATGTTGGCGTCATGGCTAATTTCGATCTACTGCACGTACGGAATGGTGATTTTATAAATGGTGAACTAGAAACTCTACTTTTAGGAGCCGAGGCACCACGGTGTGTGGTTGATGCGTTTCGCAAGTACGCTCCAGACCGCAAAGCCCTAGTGTTCTGTCCGACGGTCAAGGTCACCCATGTTCTGGCCAACACATTCATGGAAGCGGGCATTGTCGCAGAGGGTGTCGACGGTAACACTCCTCTGGACGAACGGCGAGCAATGCTCAGGCGCTTTCGTAGCGGGAGCACCCGGGTGATGGTCAACTGCGAAGTCCTCACAGAGGGATATGACGAACCAAGTGTGGACTGTGTAATAATCTGCCGTCCAACCAAGAGCGCTACATTATTTACGCAAATGATCGGGCGCGGGACACGCCCCCTTGCTGGTAAGCCCGATTGCCTGGTGATAGATCTTGTCGGGGCAACGGCTCGCCACTCTCTACAGTCCGTCGCTTCAATAATGGGCCTACCGGAGCGCCTGTTCGAAGAGGGGGCAAGTGTCCAGGACATTATCTCATCGCGGTTATCTGAGGATGAACGTGATCAAATCGAAGGCCAACTTGTCGCCCACTCAGCGGATCTCTTCCGGCGTAGTCGGTTGCACTGGCTAGAACACGATCAACTCTTTGTTCTGTCGGCGGGTGAAGCCGGATGGCTCGTTGTGACCTGCACAGCGGAAACCGATAAGGATTACGCGTGGGAAGTGGTCCACGTGCCAAACCAGTCGCGTAGCCAACCAACAGTTCTTAAAGACGGCCTATCGCTAGAATATGCGCAAGGTATGGCGGAGACCATCGCCAAAAAACACGCTGGCGCTTTAGTAGACTCTCAGGCTCCGTGGCGGAGCGCTCCGGCAAGTGAACGCCAACTTTCTTTACTGCGGAATATGGATATAGATCTCGTACCGGAGATAACAAAAGGGAAGGCAGCGGATCTGATTACCCTTGGGATGTTCGCTTCACGCTTCAACCGGCCGGGGTAACGGGGCACTCCAGGCGTCTCCCGGTTGAAACAAGCAGCTCAATCGTCCAGAGCCAGGTACGCTTGCCCGCCAGGTGTTTCACGATGTGACCACTGCTTCCCATTTCCACTCTTCCGCACTGGGGCATGATTCTCCTGACGCTCTTACTAGCAATCGCGGCCTGACGGCTCGCAGCCGTGCCGGCGCCTCCACCGGGGTCTCGGACATGGTCATGGTTTCGCACGGGTCCTGGCTCACGTAGATGCTGGTGGGCCAAGGCACGGCCGCTGTTGGCCTCGGGTTTTACGCCTTGCTCGTCGGCCCACTGGTGGCGCACGATGGAATAGGGGTCTTTTTGGCGGGGTTCTCCTCGCCGTGATTATTGAGGGGTACCGCCGGGCAGACTGCGGCAGCCTCTAAAAGACGACGCCCAAAAATAAAAGCGAAAATCGCTTACCGTGCGAAGTAGCAAAACTCAATGCGCATCTGCGATCTGCAAGCTCACACCAAATGTCGCATGCCCTCACGGGGAGACAGTGGCTAGAACATGAAAGACGTGCGGGCCACTGCAGGCCCTGTGTAGTTTAAGCAGGCGAAACAAATCGAGGCCGCGCAGAGAAGAAAGCCCAACGGAAAGCGCCCGGAGAGGAGGGACCTTGAGCGGAAAAATAACCTGCGGAGGGAAGCAGGTAACGGAGGGAAGGGCATTGGTGCCCGTTATTGGTTGTATTCGTTGTAGAGGTCCTCTCCGAGAAGAGATTCATACGGAAACTGAACGACATTCCCGTATCCCCCGCTCTCCCCCGTTTACTGTGGCACCGTTTCCGGTGATTTTGTTAGGCTAGGCAGTTACAAGACCCACATGATTCGTTTAGGTATGGTACGTCTCAACAATTACATTATGGGAGCCCGGCTACGCATCCGGACCCTGGCTTTCCATGCAATTCGCACTCCTCTCCCCTGATCGGCGGCGTGCATAACGCCAATGTGATCTTTTGGACGTAGCCAGTACTTGGACTGAGAATACGGCTGAAACGGGAGCGATAGCATCCCTAAGCGCTGAAATACAGACGGCTATTGATGCGGGAGATGTTTTGGTCATCATGCAGGGAGGTGGCTTGGGGATGAGTACCGGAAAGGTGACTATTGAACAATTCTCAGTCAAAACAGATTCCCCTTTTGTCACGCTGACGACGATGATTGCCCCGAGCCCGGACTGGTTCGTCGGCATGCATGGATTGTCCTTGCCTGATGACCAAGGACAATCGGTCCAGGAGCGCCAAGTCGAGTTAGTCCCGTATGATACAGGCACAGACGATAGGGTGGCTACACAGCAGCCGATTCAGAGTCCCTCTGGAGTCACGTCGTCTTCGTCACAGCCGATAGGGACGTTCACTTTCATACAGGAATAAATGTGTGGCCTTCAGTAAGAGATCCTTTCAGCAGCATCCATTGGGGTCGGTAGAGAAGGTGGCTCAGTCTGCTAGAATTGTACCTCTGATCCGACTGGCGGTATAGTATCGAAAGAGCGAAGGGAAAAGGCAGTCATGAGTGAGCCCATTGTATTGTCGACCAGCATTGAAGGACTACCTCCGGCGCGACGCGGCAAAGTTCGAGACATTTACGAAACTGACGAACATCTGCTGATCGTTGCAACAGACCGTGTTTCCGCTTTTGACGTGGTGTTGCATGAAGGAATCCCTGGAAAAGGGCGTGTCTTGACCCAAGTGTCACGTTTTTGGTTTGATCGCTTGGCCAACATTTTGCCGCATCATCTTCTTTCTGTTGATGTGGATGATTTCCCGGCTGTGTTTCAGCCGGCCCGGGACAATCTGGCCGGCCGCTCGATGTTGGTAAAAAAGGCACAGCCATTGCCGGTCGAGTGCATCGTGCGCGGTTATCTGGCCGGGTCCGGTTGGCAAGAGTATCGGGCGACCGGAGCGGTATGCGGTATCACGCTGCCTGAAGGACTGCGCGAGAGCGAACGTCTGCCTGAGCCTATTTTTACCCCGTCAACAAAAGCTCCAGAAGGCGAACACGACGAGAATATTTCTTTTGCCGAGGTCGAAGGTTTGATTGGCGCGGATCTGGCTGCTCAAGTCCGAGACGTGAGCCTGACTTTATACAACACTGCCCACACCTACGCGGAAACCAAAGGCTTTTTCTTGGCAGACACAAAATTTGAGTTTGGCCATTGCGACGGTCAGCTCATTTTGATTGACGAAGCTTTCACGCCGGACTCGTCGCGTTTTTGGCGGACGACAACCTATCAGCCGGGCAAATCTCAGGATAGCCACGATAAACAAATTATTCGCAATTACCTGATTTCGTTGGGCTGGGACCGTAGACCGCCTGCGCCGCATTTACCGCAGGACATTATTGATCAGGCTGGCTCACGCTATCAAGAAATATATGAGCAACTCACCGGTGAGGGTGGGTCCGTAGTCGGCTAAGCGAAACGGATAGTGCATGTCAGCGAGTCTTAGCCTTTGGGTCGGTTTTACCGTTGTCGTTCTGACCATCCTGATTCTTGACCTTGGAGTCTTTCATCGTCACGCTCGCGAGGTCACGCGAAAAGAAGCGGGGCTATGGTGTCTCCTATGGGTGAGCCTGGCCTTGCTATTTGACGGCTGGATTTATTACAGCTACGGGCCGGAACCCGCGCTTGAGTTTCTTGCTGGCTACCTCATTGAAGAATCGCTCAGCGTCGACAATATTTTTGTCTTTCTATTGATCTTCTCTTATTTTTCCGTTCCTCGGATATACCAACACCGCGTCCTCTTTTGGGGAATAATAGGCGTACTGGTCATGCGCGGTATCTTTATCGCCGTGGGCGCGACGCTGCTGCATCACTTTCATTGGGTGATGTATATTTTTGGTGCGTTCTTGATTTTTACCGGCATAAAGATGTTCCTGTCAGAAGACTCCGAAACCGATCCTAGCAATAACCCTGCAGTCAAGCTGCTGCGCCGCTTTATGCCGGTGACCGATACGTATGAGGGCCAGAATTTCTTTGTTCGCAAAAACGGCAAACGGTTTGCCACTCCACTCTTTGTGGTCCTTATTACGGTTGAAACCATGGACATCATTTTTGCGGTGGACTCCATTCCCGCAGTTTTTGCGGTGACCAAGGACCCGTTCATTGTCTATACCTCGAACGTCTTTGCCGTGCTTGGCTTGCGCGCTTTGTACTTCCTGATTGCCGGTGTGCTGGATCTGTTTGTTTACCTGCGCTACGGTCTTGGCGTGGTGCTCAGTTTCGTCGGTGTCAAAATGGTCTTGACCGATGTGTATAAAATCGAGATTGGCCTTTCGTTAGCGGTAATCGCCATCGTACTGACAATTACGATTGTCGCGTCTCTCCTTTTTCCGCCGAAGAAGACAGGGTCGAATGGCTCTGCTTCGCGTGGAGAGGACGTTTCTGAAGCGGGATAGCCCGTCTCAATCAGGCGAACAGCTGTCCGTATCGGCCTAGTCAGGATTAGCTAGGGTTTGGGTGATGATCACTGGCATAGACTTTCCCCCTATAGGGTTCGTGCACAGTGTTTCGGTTTCGGCTCAGGGTCTGGCTCTGAATCATCACTTGCTGTTTCTCCAAAGTATCGCTCAACCTCAGTAATGTTGCCACGGTTATTCCGAACGCTGACGAGTAGCATCCCCTTTTCAGATTGCTGACCATCCGTATTCACAATTAACGACCAGACATCGTTTGCCTCAGTAAAGAGGGAGGCTAATTGTGTTCCAGCTGCGCGCCCATTGACTGGAATAGCGACAGCAACGGACAACGAGTTCATATCAAGGCCTGAGTAATAATTAAACGCGCCAATCCGAATAGGTCAGGCCGTCGTACCCGTAGGGAAATCGGGTACACTTACATTGATTGTTGGCCGTTAATCGTCGACATGCCAACCATCCGCAGTGTGCTTCTCCGACGGCGAACTAACGGGTGCGCCAAGGCCGATCCGCCGGGCAAACAAGATTTTTTCTTCTTCACTTGAAGAGGGGACCTGAGACCCCGGGGATCATGATCGTACCAGTGAAGTCGATGTCCGCTTCGTTTGCATGTGTCCCTTCAGGTGAGGTACTCAGATCGCCGGGAACACTTTCTGTCGGATTATCTGCATTGGTCCAGCCGTCCAACCTCCGCCCACATATTTTCCATGCTAGCAGGCTACGTTTCGATTGAAATGCCCGAATATAGGTGAGGCGTTGGTGGGTCGCCACTTGCCGTTACTAATAACGGATGGAATGCCGTACTGCGCGTCTGAGTCATGAGCCAAGCGATTGTACGTAGTCTGGTGGCCGTTGATGACTGACACGTCTTCCCAGATTAAGCCTGCCGGTGCTATTCCACTGAGCGAATGACATGGGACACATGAGCGCCGCAGAATCGGTTTAATGTCGCAGTAACACTCCACATCCACTGCCCCCGTATTTTGTGTGGTGACAATGGTGTCTTCCGAATTCAGGTTCTTTGAGAGCAACGACGTGGCCAGCGTTAAGTCGGGAATCCGATAGTTCGGCTGGGTGGCCTCAGTTGTGGAAAAGTCCGTACCAACCTGAGCGTGGGCCTGACAGCCGCCACAATCGTTGCGGACTCCTCCGGGCCAGAGCTGGTGCCAGGTTTGAAATACATTGAGCACCAAGCCGCCCTTATCGATGGTTTGAGAGGTAAACGGCACATCGGCTGGAATCTCGCCCAAAATACGCAAGCGTTCATTGGCCTGGTTGGAATACGACCGTCCTACTGCTGGGCCGTAGGTCAAATGACTGGTCGGCTCAATAGCGCGAATTCGCGCAGCGTAAATATAACCGTTGCTGTATCTGCCAGCGTCTGCACCTTGAGAGCCCCAATTCGTGCTTCCATCAGAGACTGTCGCATCTCTTCCAAGTCAAGAATCCTCCTTTCTCCTTACTCTTATAAAAATCTAATCAAAATCTGACAAGAATCTTGTGACCTGGAGACGTTGGGGGGGTCTATCCTTGCGCCACTGGGCCGGTGAAGCGGAGGAGGCGCTGCAAAATACTGGAGTTGATTGTCGCGGAAAGCAACTGGGAAGCATCAACACCCCAAATGTTGAGTTGTCAGTGTCCCTCTTAGGCTTTGAACCGAGAGCGGAAAGGAGGCGAAAAAAACAATAGGAGCAAGGCTATCGTAGCGCTGTCTTGAGGGGAGCGTCATATGAGAAGACGGCACTGCTCTTCAGGCAGCACCTGGCACGATGAAGGAAATATGTCGGTAGCGATTCTCTTGGGTGCCGCTCGCAAGGATCTTGCGAGCGATACAAAAAGTAAGCAGGTACTAAGGCACAAAAGACTAAAAGGGACAAAAGTCAACGGGTGACCTGCGTTGAGTCAGGAACACAAATGACCTGGGTAAAAGGAGAAGAAGAAGAGACACAAGAGGCACAGACAGGAAAAAAATTACGCTTCTCTCTCTATGAGGAGCAGACTCTGACTCTGCATCTCTCACAGAAGGAGGCTCAGATGAAGCCGTATGGAACGGATTCCGATCAAGATCCACGGATGGAGGATTTTAACTGGAATGATCCTGAGGAGCATGACGGCGACCCTACGTCTGATTCCGCGTGATCATTCACAGTGAGGGAGCGGACAGGCAACGTCGCTCCCTCACTCTCCCGTTGGTTCACCTGTCACAGGAATTCCCTGGGGGATCGAGAGAGGAGGCGTACCCATGTTTGTAGCAAGATTTAATTTCAAGAGGCTGCTGGATCCCCTCGAACAGGACCGATTTTTACAAGAACACTGGGAAAATAGTCCGCTTTTCCTTCATCGGAGCGATGCTGATTACTCCGTGGATCTTCTGTCGATGGCGGATTTTGATCACATCATATCCTTAACAGATTTGCAGTATTCGGCCTTTCGCCAGGTCAAGAAGGACTCGCATTTTCTCCCACACGAACATACCAAACACATACCGAGGGAAAATCACACGTTCAATGGGGTTGCCGACGTTGAGAAAGTGATTGCAGAATACCAGAATGGAGCAACGATCGTATTGGAAGCTCTGCAATGAAGTTGGACGCCCCTTGCCATGCTGTGCCAGAATTTAGAAACCTTTTTCAATCATCCGGCTCAGGCAAACGCTACTTGATGCCGAAAGATGCACTAAGGATTCACTCCACACTACGACACTCGTGACGTCTTCATTCTCCAGATTGCGGGTTCAAAGCAATGGCGGATTTACGATTCGCCCATCCAATTACCTTTCAAAAGCCAGCAATACCATCCCGCGGCGGAAAGGCTCGGCTCGCCATTACAGCAGTTTGACCTGAGGGCCGTAGCTGTCAACTATGTTCCTCACGACTATATTCACAAGGCAGCTAGTGCGGAGAGTACCTCTCTCCATGTTACTGTGGGATTGTCAGCTATACTGGAGAGCGGGTATTTGGGGAGGTGCTCAAATCGATCTGCGGCGAGGAAGTGCGTTTTCGCGAATTACTGCGGGTTGGTTTTGTCGAACAAGGCGAGCTCATTGACGCGCTGAAAGAGCAGTTTAGCGAGCTGCTCAGTGTCTTTGCGGAGAGAGCGAATTGTGAAAACGCGATTCGCCGGATTGCGGAGCGCTTCGTTTCAACAAGACGCCGTTTGCTCAGCGGTCAGCTTTGCGAATTGCAAAATGTGCGCGAACTTGAAGGGGGGGGTACTCTGGGGTCCAAAAGCGGGAGGGCATCCGCTCGCGACCGACGGCGGAGCACGATGCCATCCATCGACTCTATCACGGAAAGAAGATTCAGTTTCCTGACTATGCGGAAACCGCCTTGCGCTTCATCGTCCGCCGCTTAGTCAAAGAGGGATTCTTAACGATTATCGGAGAACAGTACGTACTTGGGTCACTTGGTCCCTGTTCAGACGGGCAGACCTCTCTCCTGAGCGTTGGTGCTGGTTCTTTATGATTCCTGAGTCATCCAAGGTGGTCGCATACATGGCCAGATGCCACGAGTGTTCGGCTAAGATCTCTTTTCGGTATTGATCAAGAAGTGGGGACTTTCGGATTATCTCTTTATGGTGGTCGATCTTGCGTAAGAAGGATAATTCTTGTCCATGGTGCCACCTCATTTATTTGCACAGACTTAGCTGCTGAAAAGCCGGACCGGCAGATAGGCGTGCTGCATGGCGCGTATATCTGCCAGTGGAGCAAAGGCCCCCATCTCTTCGAGATCGCACTCCAAGGCTTCATCAACTAACGCAGATAAGTGTGGACGAAGGTCGATGAGTATCCGCTGTGCTTCACGATGTCCGAGACAACCCAGCCGTAGGGCTGCGCCCAAAAAGCTGACCATGAACGTATATAGGAGGAGGATGCCACCAGTGCGCTGGGGTATGTCCCACACGACGCATTGAAGGCCTAGGCACACCGCGCTATTGCCCGCAGTCTTTCCTGTGCGTACGTCGGTGAGAAACATTTGCAGGAGGGGGGCTTCGACGAGGGGGCCTAGCGTTTCAAGCAAGGCTCTGCCCGAACGCACAGAGCCTGTGCGTAGCTCTTGAGGTAGCAGGGAAGCGCTCAGGTACTCATCAATAGACTGCAAGCCTGTCACATCTTCCTCTTCTGCAGCCCGGTAAGCATGCATATACGCAACCAGGTCAAACCGGGCAATCTTGCTTCTCACATAGTCTTCGAGCAGTTGCGCGATGTCGGTATCGGACGAAGGTTGCTGGCTGATAAAGGCTTCGAGGCCGTGCGACAGGGTCACCGTACCAGACGGGAAAAAGGAGTCTGCCAGTTGGAGCGCTGCTATGAGTGATGCGTCGTCCATGGCTGCTGTTTTTCTTGTGGCCAGGCGCGTTGCTCGTAGTGCACGCTAAACCGTTCAGTCAGGTGGTGCGTGCGCAGTACGGTTTCCATGACGGCCCGGTCTAACGTGACCGGTACCAAAATCTGTCCTCCGACAACGGCGATCGGCCAATGTTGATTGCCGAGTACGTGCCCGAGACGCACCGCCCACTGGAGGCGCTCGGCTGCATCGATATGCGGCTGTAGGCCGAGGACCATGACCTCTTGGAGAGAGAGGTGGACAAGCAATCCGCCATTCTCGTCTTTGAGGCCGAAAACGTCCCCGTCGGCGATGGTTATCCCGCGAGGCAACACGAAACCGATCTCCCGGCCGCTGGCCGTATGCAAACGGAAGCGGCTCTTGTGCGCGTAGCGTTCTTCGATGTTGATTTCCTCCAACTGTCCGGTCTCCTGCCACTGACGGACTGTGGTAGTGAGTTTCGGATCAGTATGAATATTGCCAAGACGGTGACTGACGCGCAGCATCGGTTTGCTCCATAAGGTGACCTGAGACTACTTGAGAAATTGCATTGCTGGAACGCCGAGGTGAGACAGGCGGAGCTGTTGCCGGGCCATATGCAGGACACGCCGCACCGCTCGGACATCTGTGCCAACGACCTTGACACACAGACCCCTGTCTTGTGGCAGCAGCGTCGTGCCGCATGCTGTGTGTGGTTCGGAAGAGAGCCGCTCGTGTACTTCGCGAGCCCAGACAGCAGGCACGTGCGGGCCAATGAGAAATGCCTGCCCCCAAACATGATGATGGCCGAGAATACCTGGCCCGGTGTTCGGATAATGAGCCGGCAGTACCAGGCTGTGGTCACGTACGAGTAGGCTGCCGTTGGCGCTGGTTACCTGTAGGCTGGTTGTGAGCGCATCAAAAGTTGAACCATTCGCAGCCGGGTTAGCTAGAAAGATATCAGCAAAAAAAATGCTTGCATCTGCTCCCAGTTGAATCTGTAGCTGCTGTCCGAATCGAGATCCGGGAAAAAGGATCGTTGGCTCGGGACAATATTCGGCATAAGCGCCGGCGTCCAAGGCGAAAGAAATGCGCTGTAGGGCACAGTTTGCAGTCATGGTGTGAATTTTCTCTGCGGTTTGGTTTGTAATATGGACCTGAGCGGCAGAGTCCAGCGTAAAACGTAAACGCGCCCGGTCGCCTTGAATAAAACCACCGGCTGGGGTTTGGACGTATACGATGGCCATGCCGGGTAGGGCAGCGTCTAAATACCAGGGGTGGGTCAGGTGAAAGGGGTGCGAGACAAACGTATGCTGCAGGCGTGTTTTTCCGGATTTGGCGGTGAAGCTTAGTCGACACTCGCCGCACTTGCCGACCGAACCGGCAGGGCGCTGATCGAGCGGCTCATTCAAATAGACGTGGAATTGACGTGGCCAGGACGAGGCATCGTCTACAGGCGTCGTCGGTAATTCGAAATTCGTGGGTTGTGACATAGGGGCAAGCGTAGCTAGGCAAAAAGCAATTCGTGTTCGATCCACTCCCCTACTGCCGCAATGCCCTGGCCGGTCTTACAGTTGGTAAAAAGATACGGACGTACCCCACGGACATTCTGCGCGTCTCGTGCCATGACTTCGAGGTCGGCATCTACGTACGCAGCCAGGTCGGTCTTGTTAATGACCAACAGGTCGGAGCGCGTAATCCCCAAGCCTTGTTTGCGGGGGATATCATCTCCTCCCGCGACATCAATGACAAAGACAAAGGCATCTGCAAGTTCGGGTGAGTAGGTTGATGAGAGATTGTCTCCTCCACTTTCCAAGATGATGAGATCCAGGGTTGGGAACTGTGCTTCCAACTGCCGTACAGCTGCCAGGTTCATGGTTGGATCTTCGCGGATCACGGTATGCGGGCAGGCGCCGGTCTCAACGCCGACGATCCGCTCTGGCGCCAGAAAACCACGCTCGCGCAGCCGTTCCGCGTCCTCCTGAGTCAGAATGTCATTTGTGACAATGGCGACCTGTTTATCCTGTTGCTGCAGATAGGGCACTAGCTGCTCAATCAGGGCCGTCTTCCCCGAGCCGACCGGCCCTCCAACTCCCAGGCGCGGAACCTCAGTTTGTGTTGTCATACTTTACGTACCTTCCGTATTTTCCTCAGCCGATGAGAGAAAACCTTGCTCCGATGCTCTCTTGAGTGCTTGTTGGCGGACGGTCGCATCTTGGGTGTCGCCGTCAGTGAGACTGTTCAAGCCCAGGACTGTTCGTTGTCCACCGAACGGGACGAGGCTGACGTCCTTCTCTACTCCAGGCTCAAACCGGGCTGCAGTTCCAGCTGGAATGTTCAAATGCAGACCAAAGGCGGCGTTACGATCAAAACGTAGCGCTCGATTGGCTTCGAAGAAATGATAATGAGAGCCGACCTGAATGGGCCGATCGCCGGTATTTACAACAACCAGGCACTGGGTTGGGCGTCCGGCGTTCAAAGTGAGCGAACCTTCTGCCGGAAGAATCTCTCCTGGTATTATGGTGTGTGTTGTATTCTCCAAAGACATCGTACTCCTCCTCTTGCTTCCTGCCTCTTACCTCTCGCAAGGGCTGTTCCTATCTCCCACCTAGATGTTTCCAATGCAAGAATCCTGCCTGCCTGTTTGTGACGAAAAATCGGCAGGCCATACGGTTTGTTATCTGGGGGTGCTGAAATAATAGGCCTGAAAATCAACACCCTGCGCTGAAACAAGGCAGATTGCTGACTGACAAATACAGCAAGATGAAACGGCATATATCGAAAATCATTCTCATTTTTCGTGCTTACTTGAAGCTGGCCCATTTTTTGCTCTAGTCCGTTTCCCAAAGCACCTCGTTTCCAGTGGAGAGAAAGGAGTGAAAGATTTTATGAGAGAGAGAAGAGGAATGGCCCTTATCGCAGGGATGTGTCTTACTTTCGGTGGTTTTGTCAGCACCTCAACTACCCCCGTGCTGGCAGATGAGCTCGGCGAGCTGCGACAGCAGCTCGCCGAGCAGCACAAGGTCATGCAGACGTTGGAAAATCGCATGATAGAACTCGAAGCTAAAGGGAAAGAGCAAGACGAAAAAGGGGTGGATTTCGGTTATGCTGCGGGAGCACGGAAAAAAGGCTTTGCGGCGGAAGACGTGTATGACAACGGGTTCTTCATCCGTAGTAAAGATGAACGGTTCTCGCTTAACCTCAACGGGTTCATTCAGGCTAGATATACGATGACGGCCCCAGATAAGGGGAGAAGCCGTAATAACTTCGATCTTGCCTTGGGCAGGTTGGCCTTCTCGGGCAATGTTTTTGATCCCAAGGTGAAGTATTTCTTCCAGTATGAAGGAACCACGTTCGGGAACAACAACCGTGCAACCATGTTGGATTGGTGGATGCAGTACAGCTATTCCCAATACCTGACCGTCCAAGCTGGGCGTTTCATTCTGCCCTATAGCCGCCAGTTTTACACCCATCCCGGCAATTTGCTTTTCACTGATTTATCTGAAGCCGACTATGCCTTCAATCTGCAACGGGCCTCTGGTGCGAATATCAGCGGAAAAGTTGGTCGCCTATCATACCATGGTGTAGTCACGAACAGTGTTCGGGCGCTGGACGCCGGGGGACAACAGAATGCCGGAGCGGAGGTGGCTTGGCAGGGTCGCTTGGAATACGACATCCTCGACTCGTATGGCTATCTGGAAAGCTCACCGACTCTAGCCGCGGCACCGCAGCTGTCGATTGGAATCGCGGCTGCCTTTAATCCGGTTGACGAGGAATCCCGCTTCCAGAACGTTATGCCCGGTGACCGAACGACTAATGTCACCATTGACGGCGGATTTCGCTACCAGGGCTTGAGTTTTCAGGCCGCCGGGTACTACCGCAGGAATAATTTTGAAGCCATTGACGAGACCGGCCATGACTGGGGTTACTATGGTCAAGTCGGCTACTACCTCACGGAAAAATTAGAGCTCGCCGGCCGGGTAGGCGGCGTTGATTTTCAGTTTGCGAATAACCCCCGTACCGGTGGTGACGTGCGCGAGTACATGGCCGGCTTCAACTACTATCTGTATGGCCACAATGTCAAACTCCAGGTGGACTACAGCTACCTGGACGGTGATCCGTTCTCCGGCAGTAGCACGAGCACGAATCGACTCCGTTTCCAGACCCAAGTTTTATTCTAAAAGCAAAAAACAGAGGAGGAAAAAGAAGATGGGAGCACGTTTGTATACCCCAAGCTTTTTCGGTTCTTTAGGTTCTGTATGGCGCGCCTGTTCGCGGAGTGCCGCCATCGTACTTGGAACCCTTATCTATGCCCTGACCACGGCAGCCGCCGTCCGGGCAGCCGACCCGATCAAAGTCGGTATTCTACACTCGCTTAGCGGAACCATGGCGATCAGTGAAACCTCGCTGAAAGACGTGGCGTTAATGACGATCGAAGAGATCAACGCCAATGGCGGGCTACTTGGACGTAAGATCGAGCCTGTTGTTGTGGACCCGGCCTCAGACTGGCCGTTGTTTGCTGAGAAGGCTCGGGGACTGATTCAACAGGAGAAGGTCGCGGTCGTGTTTGGCTGCTGGACCTCCGTGTCACGAAAATCTGTCTTGCCGGTGTTTGAAGAGCTGAACGGCCTGCTCTTCTACCCCGTCCAGTATGTGGGCGAGGAGTCATCGTACAACGTCTTCTATACGGGTGCTGCTCCAAACCAGCAAGCCATTCCTGCGGTTGAGTATTTAATGAGCGAAGACGGCGGAGGAGCCGAGCGGTTTGTGCTGCTGGGAACCGACTATGTCTATCCACGCACCACCAATAAGATTCTTAACTACTTTCTGGAGTCCAAAGGGGTCGCGAAGAAAGACATTATGGAGCTGTACACCCCATTTGGTCATAGCGACTACCAGACCATTGTGGCGGATATTAAGAAGTTCGCTGCGGGTAAGTCGACGGCGGTGGTTTCGACCATAAACGGGGACTCGAATGTGCCGTTCTACAAAGAACTCGCCAACCAGGGTCTGAAGGCGGAGGACATTCCGGTTGTTGCCTTTTCGGTCGGCGAAGAAGAGTTGCGCGGGATTGATACCAAGCCGTTGGTGGGTCACCTGGCTGCTTGGAACTACTTCATGTCGGTGGATACGCCGGAAAATACGGACTTCGTCGCGAAGTGGAACGCGTATGTCAAGAATCACAACCTCCCTGGCGGAGCTAAACGTGTGACAAATGACCCGATGGAGGCAAC
The DNA here is from genome assembly GCA_964639795.1 of uncultured Enterobacteriaceae bacterium. Taxonomy (GTDB): domain Bacteria; phylum Desulfobacterota; class Binatia; order Bin18; family Bin18; genus Bin18. The sequence continues at coordinate 31,487 of CAZXFE010000002.1, forward strand.
CTATATCGGCATCAAGATGTGGGCTCAGGCGGTGGAACAGGCGGGAACGACGGACGTCGATGCTGTCAGGCAGGCAGTGGGCGGCCAGGTCGTTCGTGCCCCGTCCGGTTTTGATATTACGATGGACGCCAAGAACCATCACCTACACAAGCCAGTCTTAATTGCTGAGGTACAGGCAGATGGTCAGTTCGATATCGTCTGGAATACCGAGGGACCCGTCCGCGCCCAAGCGTGGAGCCCTTTTATTCCGGATAGTGCCAAGAAGGTGGCTAACTGGACGTACCCTTGGGTGTGCGGTAATTGTACCGAGCCCAGATTCTAAACTACCGAACTGAGACCGGATCGATTCGGAGAGAGATGGGCCCGTTGATCTCATATGTGGATTAACGGGCCCTTGTCGTTGCCCGTATGCACATGATCGCAGAAATTTTACCTGTGCGCTGGGCCTTAGGGTTCATACTGGCCCTGGCCTTTGGTATGTGGACGACGGCGGCTGGTGCGTCTGACCTGCAATCTGCGCTGGCCGAATTAGGAGCAAAGCGGCGGAGCGATATTAAACAAGCCGTCGTCGCGCTCGGTACGCTGAATGATCCAGCGGCGTTGCCCGCCCTCGAAGCCTTGCGCGACCGACGTTTGCGGGTAGACGAGATAGGCCGCATCTATGTTAGCAGCGAGGATGGAGATACGTTCTATCCGGCTCTGGGCGGAGGGCCGGTTGGCATTCACGTGAGCCAGCTGCGTACCCCGCGCATTAATAACGTTGTGCGACGTTCTCTTCGGGTGGTGATTGCGCAGCTCCAATTGCACTCGTCGGATGCCGGCGTTCGACTGGCCGCAGCCGAGGAATTAAATAAACAGCCCCAGCCCACACTGCTGGCAGCTTTGCGAGTAGCATTCGACAAAGAGAACGATCCGGCTGTTCGTAAAGCCCTCGCAGTTGCATTAGCCCAAATGCAACTGCAGAGTGAGGATGGAGAGGAACGCTTGGCTGCGATAGCGATGATAAGAGACTCTGGAAATCTCGGCCTCAAACCGCAGCTGGAGGCGCTGCTTGCAAAAAACGAGGATGGCTCGTTCGTCGAGGCTGAGGCGACAATTCGTGCGGCGGCTGAGGCTACGTTGGAGAGCTTTGGGCGCACCCAGCTCCTTATCAACACCGCCGGGAATATGTTTTACGGGATGAGTCTTGGCAGCGTCTTGCTGCTCGCGGCGCTGGGTCTTGGCATCACTTTTGGTTTGATGGGAGTGATCAATATGGCGCATGGTGAGATGTTGATGCTAGGCGCGTATGCAACCTATGTTGTCCAGGGTTTCTTTCAGGAGAGTCTGCCGGATTTTTTTGATTGGTATCTCGTAGCTGCTATTCCGGCTGCATTTGGAGTGTGCCTGCTGATAGGCATGATATTGGAACGCGGGATTATTCGTTTCTTATACGGACGCCCGCTGGAAACCTTGTTGGCCACGTGGGGGATTAGTCTCGTCCTCATTCAGACTGTACGTCTGCTTTTTGGTGCGCAGAATGTTCAGGTCGCCAACCCTGCCTGGCTGTCCGGCGGGATAGAGGTGCTGCATGGCGTCGTCCTGCCGTATAGTCGGATAGCCATTATCGTTTTTGTCGCGTTGGTGGTTGGACTGGTGTGGATCATCCTGCAGTGGACGCGCCTGGGGCTACAAGTCCGGGCGGTAACACAGAATCGGCCTATGGCGGCATGCATGGGCATCTCCGTTGCACGCGTGGATATGTGGACCTTCGGGTTGGGGTCGGGTATTGCGGGTCTGGGTGGCGTCGCTTTGTCCCAGATCGGTAACGTCGGACCCGAGCTGGGACGATTGTATATCGTCGATTCGTTTATGGTTGTAGTGCTTGGTGGGGTAGGTAATATCGTCGGTACGGTCGTTGGGGCGTTGGGACTCGGTCTGGTGAATAAGCTGCTTGAGCCGGTGTCGGGAGCCGTGTTGGGCAAGATCGGCGTCCTCATTTTTGTGGTGTTATTCATCCAGCGTCGTCCGCAAGGGCTGTTCGCTCTCAAGGGCCGTCTGGCGGAAGGGTAAGGACGTGCCGAACGCCTCATCCATTGGATCTCGCGAAACTAGCGGAAGCTCAACTCCACCCCTTGTGCCACCCGCGGCGCAGCAAACGACAGCAGAGGAGTCGGTGGATTCCGAGAGACCGCGCATTCATACCCGTCAGGAGTGGATCCTCATAGGAACACTGACCGCAATTACGCTCATCTTGGTGCCCGTCCTCAACCAGCTGCCGGCTGAGTCCACCGTGCATCTGCCTGACTACCTCATCCCACTGTTCGGAAAATTTCTTTGTTATGCGCTGGTGGCCTTGGCCGTTGACCTGATCTGGGGCTACGCCGGCATTCTGAGTTTGGGGCACGGAGTTTTCTTTGCCCTCGGCGGCTATCCCATGGGCATGTATCTGATGCGTGCGATTGGTACAGAAGGCGTCTACCGGAGTGCGCTCCCGGACTTTATGGTGTTTCTGGATTGGAAGGAACTACCGTGGTTTTGGTACGGGTTCAGCAACTTTGGATTTGCACTGCTGATGGCACTTTTCGTGCCCGGCGTCCTGGCCTATATCTTCGGCTATTTTGCGTTTCGTTCTCGTATCCGGGGGGTATATTTTTCCATTATTACGCAGACCATGACGTATGCCCTGATGCTGCTCTTTTTCCGGAATAATACTGGCTTTGGCGGGAATAATGGCCTGACCGACTTTAAGCGCATTCTGGGTTTTTCGCTTCAGGCACAGTCGACCAAGCTCGGCTTGTATATGGTCTCGGTTGTGGTTTTATTGGGCGCCTATCTGATGTGTCGCTATCTGGTGGTCTCGAAACTCGGCCGTGTATTGACCGCCGTGCGCGACGCGGAGAGTCGACTCATGTTCTGTGGTTACAATCCTCGTAGTTATAAACTGTTTTTATGGACCCTGTCGGCCGTCATGTGTGGTCTGGCGGGGGCTTTATATGCGCCTCAGGTCGGTATCATTAACCCCAGTGAAATGCAGCCATCGAACTCTATTGAGATGGCCATCTGGGTAGCAGTGGGCGGGCGAGGAACCCTGTCAGGAGCGCTTGTCGGTGCGTTTTTGGTGAATGGCCTTAAGAGTTGGTGTACGGCTGCGTTTCCAGATCTGTGGCTGTATATCCTGGGCGTCTTGTTCATCTCTGTAACTCTGTTCTTGCCCCGTGGCATTGTCGGCCTCTTTCAGGCCACTGATGCGTCAAGCAAAGCCCGGACGCAGTCATGACTGAGCATGTCAGAGAAGAAGGCCCAGGCCAGGAAGGCAATCCGGTCTTGGCGCATGTGGCGCGGCGCGGCGAGATCGATACGAGTCATGGCGTTATCCTTTATATCGAGAATCTCACTGTTAGTTTTGACGGCTTCAAAGCCCTTGATGGCTTGAATTTTTACCTGAACACCGGCGAGCTGCGCTGCTTGATTGGTCCGAATGGCGCCGGAAAAACCACGCTTATGGATGTGATTACCGGGAAAACTCGCCCGGACACGGGCACGGTATTTTTTGGGAATGTGGTGGATCTCACCCAGCTGTCAGAGTACGAAATCGCCTTGGCCGGAATTGGACGCAAGTTTCAGCGCCCGACAGTATTTCAGGGACATAGCGTGTTTGAGAACCTGGAGCTGGCGATGCAGGCCGATAAGAGTGTGTGGCAGAGTCTTATCGCTCGACTGACTGGCGAACAACGCACGCGGATTGAAGCTACGGCGGAAACTATTGGTCTCGTCGGACAGCTGCATATCCGGGCAGGGCTATTATCCCACGGCCAAAAACAATGGTTGGAAATCGGGATGCTATTGATGCAAGATCCGCAGCTGTTGTTAGTCGACGAGCCGGTTGCCGGCATGTCCCACCACGAGACTGAGCGTACAGCTGAGCTGCTTGTGTCGCTTGCGGGCAAGCGTACCGTTGTGGTGGTCGAGCACGACATGGAGTTTGTCCGGAGCCTGGCCCGGCAGGTGACGGTACTCCACGATGGGCGTGTCCTTGCCGAAGGCACGATGGAAGCTGTGCAGAATGACCCGCGTGTGGTTGAGGTGTATTTAGGAACTTAGAGACCTGGGCTGGGGGCGAGGCGGCAATGATCAAAATTCGTAGACTCAACCAAGCGTACGGAGAGAGTCACATCTTATGGGATGTTGAGTTGACGGTGCCGACGGGATCCTGCACCTGCCTTATGGGCCGCAATGGGGTCGGGAAGACGACGCTGCTCAAAACGATTATGGGTACGTTGCCCATCACGTCGGGCAGCCTCCAGTTCGAGGACAGTGAATTAGGCCATCGTCCCGCCGCATTGCGCGCGCGCCTGGGTATAGGCTATGTCCCGCAGGGACGAGAGATCTTTCCTCAACTGACGGTGGAGGAGAATTTACGCCTCGGTCTGCCGGCTCGTCGGGATAATGTATGGGATGTCCCGGAGTCCGTCTTTCATTTTTTTCCGGTTCTGCAGCAGATGTTGGGCCGTCGGGGTGGAGACCTGTCTGGTGGACAGCAACAGCAGCTTGCCATCGCCCGAGCCTTGGTGATTGATCCTAAGCTGCTGATTCTCGATGAGCCAACGGAAGGCATACAGCCGAACATCGTGCACGAGATCGGGAATATTCTCTTACGGCTGAATCGAGAAGAGAATCTCACTATTTTACTCGTCGAGCAGAAACTCCCCTTTGCACGACGTTTGGCTGATGCGTTTGCAGTCATGGAAAAAGGATCTATCGTTGTCGCCGGGGCCATTGCGGATTTGAATGACGACGTGGTTCGCAGGCATTTATCTGTCTGACCGCTGTATGACTATTTGCAGTATGACCATTTGCCGTCGAGAAGTGGAGGAGCAGCGTCATGAACCTCACCCCACGTGAACAAGAAAAATTGCTGATCTATGTCGCTGCCCAGTTAGCGCGTGAACGACGGGCTCGTGGTCTCAAGCTCAACTATCCCGAGGCCATGGCTCTAATCACCAGCGCGATTCTTGAAGGAGCACGCGACGGCCAATCCGTTGCAGACCTGATGTCATACGGTGCCACCATTCTGACGCGTGAAGATGTGATGGACGGCATTCCGGAGATGATTGACCTGGTCCAGGTGGAAGCGACATTTCCGGATGGCACAAAGCTTGTTAGCGTGCATCAGCCTATTCGGTAAGGAGGACGTATGAGTCGGACAATTGAGCGGCGCCACTACGCCGAGATGTTTGGCCCGACCACGGGCGATCGGCTCCGGTTGGCTGACACCGAGTTGATCATCGAGATCGAGGAGGATTACACCGTATACGGAGACGAAGTCAAGTTCGGTGGGGGCAAGGTGATACGCGACGGTATGGGCCAATCGCCTATCCAGACGTCTGCTCAGGGTGCACCCGACCTGGTTATTACCAACGCAGTTATTCTTGATCACTGGGGCATAGTCAAAGCCGATGTCGGGATCAAAGACGGGCATCTTTGCGGTATCGGCAAGGCCGGTAATCCATTGCTCATGGACGGAGTCTCCCCAGAACTCGTGATCGGACCTGGAACGGAAATTCTCGCAGGCGAAGGCAAGATTCTGACTGCTGGCGGACTTGACGTGCATATCCATTTCATCTGCCCTCAGCAGATTACAGAGGCGTTAGCCTCGGGTGTGACGACGATGATAGGCGGTGGTACCGGTCCGGCCACCGGTACCAATGCGACTACGTGTACACCCGGTGCGTGGAATATCGCCCGTATGCTGGAGTCGATTGAACACTACCCGCTCAATTTCGGCTTCCTGGCTAAGGGCAATGCCTCTCGACCTGAGGCGCTCCATGAGCAGGTTGAAGCCGGCGCGGTAGGCCTCAAGTTGCATGAAGACTGGGGCTCCACTCCTGCGGCTATAGATACGGCGCTCTCGGTGGCAGACGAACACGATGTCCAGGTCGCCATACACACCGACACGCTGAACGAGACCGGCTTTGTTGAGGATACAATCGCGGCGTTCAAAGGCCGCACGATACACACCTACCATACCGAAGGAGCTGGCGGCGGGCATGCGCCCGACATTATCAGGGTGTGTGGATTGCCGAATGTCTTGCCGTCCTCCACAAATCCGACCCGGCCCTTTACCGTCAACACGATAGACGAGCATCTGGATATGCTCATGGTCTGCCACCACCTCGACCCGGACGTGCCTGAGGACGTGGCCTTTGCCGAGTCCCGTATTCGACCCGAGACGATAGCCGCTGAGGATGTCCTGCACGACATTGGGGCCTTCAGTATGATGGCATCTGACTCGCAAGCCATGGGCAGGGTCGGGGAAGTCATTATACGGACGTGGCAGACTGCTCACAAAATGAGAGTCCAACGTGGTCAACTTTCAGAAGAAAGCGGCCAGAATGATAATTTTCGGGTCAAACGGTATGTGGCAAAGTATACCATAAACCCGGCATTAGCCCATGGGATTGCGAATCATGTCGGTTCGGTTGAGGTTGGCAAACTAGCAGATCTGGTGCTCTGGCAGCCGGCATTCTTTGGCGTCAAGCCCGACATCGTTTTAAAAGGCGGCTTTATTGCCTGGGCTGCAATGGGTGATGCCAATGCTTCGATTCCGACCCCGCAACCGGTATTTGGGCGGCCAATGTTTGGATACTTTGGGCGCGCGCCGGCAACGCTTTCTTATAGTTTTGTCTCGCGTGCGGCCTATGACCGCGGAATTGCCCAGCAGCTGGGGCTACAAAAACAGGTCCTGCCTGTACAAGACTGTCGGAGCGTGCAGAAAAAGGACCTAGTGCATAACCACGCAATGCCGCACATAGAGGTTAACCCGGAGACGTATGTGGTTAAGGCCGACAGTGAGGTGCTGACGTGCGAGCCTGCCCGAACGCTGCCCTTGTCCCAACGCTATTTCCTTTTCTAAAGAGCGGGCAAACCCCTTGGACCTTGGATTTTCAAGGTGGCCTCAAGATACCCGAAGTTGGCATCATTAAATATAATGGTCTGACTCGCTTAACCGGTCTGTCTCCGAGGACGACCCGTTGGGGGGTAGGCCGGGAACACCGAACTTTTTCAAGTTGAGATGAGCTTGATTGAGAAGGACACTGGCGTCGTCTCGCCTGTTGTGAACCCGGTATACTGCTCCCAAGCCAAAGACGCCTTCAGGAATCGGTGCGCTCGCGTCAGATGGTAAGCCAACGAATGCAGTGTTTTGGGCTTCAATATGCAGATCAAAGACTTTTTCTGACCACGTCAGTCCAGTTTTTGTGACGGCTACCAGGTATGCATAGTCATTATCTCCTGCCGACGCCTCCAACCAATCCCAGAACGCTCCACGCACCCGTAGACTTGCGGAAACAGACAGCCTATCCGAGAACAGGCTGAGAGGCTGCTCTGCTTTCGCAGCAGCAGGCCAGACCGCCTAAACGAACAAGACGAAACAGACCAAGGCACAAAAGTCTTGTCGAATGATAGGGTGTGAGATTGTCATCGTACAGCAAGCATGATGAAGTCCGAGTGTTGGTGTATTCTCGGATGTCCTAGATTCTTACTCATACTCCATAACCATAATCGATGAAGAGATCGGACGAGAGTGTGCAAGAGTGAGGATAGAGGAAATCTTTGCAGAGGTAGAAAGAAAAAGGGTAAGGGCGGCTGGAGGGACAGCCGCCCCAGGGACATCTAGAAGAGGGCAGAAGGAAGGCTAAGCCTCTTCTAAAGCTCAATAATGAGCATTGACTTACAGGCAGAATATGGAGCATGAAGTATGCCAAGCTAAATGGCGAGGAAATACTACACTTTTTGTTGTTTTCTACGTTGGGCTGCTTATCTTTTTAGCATCAGTCTGTTGCTTGTCGGGCAGTTTTTGAGGGCTACTCTCGTATGGATTCTGTATCTGTCACCTAGGAGACAGGATACCTCTCGGCTTGGTAGCAATAGGTTCGTCTTGAACTATCATTCTTGCAACAGGGGCAGGAGAGGGCCTAGTAGGCAGTGAGCCTGAACACGACACTGCGTTTCGGGGATGACAGAAAAACACGACGACTCTGATCAGCGGTACAATTATGCTTCCTCACGGACATTATCTCAGTGAACAGCACTTCCTCATTTTCCTCGTGCAGATTCTCCTGCTGCTGACGTTGGCGCGTGGATTTGGAGAAGTCCTCCGGCATTGGGGGCACCCGCCCGTTGTCGGAGAAATTCTAGTCGGCTTTCTCCTTGGCCCGACCTTGCTCGGACGCCTATCGCCTGAAATGTATCAGGCCCTTTTCCCACCCGATCCGATCCAGCACACCATGCTGGAAACAGTGGCTTGGTTCGGCGTGCTTTTATTGCTTCTGGAGACTGGCCTAGAGATCGATGTATCTACGGCTTGGCGCCAGCGGGGCTCGGCACTGCGAATCGGGATTATCGGCGTCATTATTCCGTTGGGAGTTGGCTTTCTTCTCTCTCTTTTCCTACCCGCCCGGTATCTCGCCGTGCCGGACCAACGGATAATATTTGCGTTGTTTTTGGGAACGACTATGGCCATTAGCGCCATGGTCATTATCGCGCGTGTGTTGCACGACCTTGATCTGGTCAAGAGTGACCTCGGGCTCTTAACCCTGTGTGGGTATGCGGTCAACGATATTTTGGCGTGGGTCATTCTCAGCCTGGTGTTTGCCACTGCGGCCAGTACCACGCTAAGCGTCGGCTCTGTTGTCATATTGCTGAGTACTTCTGTTGGCTTTACGGCCTTTTGTCTGTCGTTCGGCCTTCGCATTGTTGACCGATCTCTGGCCTGCCTGGTGAAACAGCTTCCTCAACAACCTGGTGCAGTCCTCACTTTTGTGTGCTGCTTAGGACTCCTGTGCGGAGTCGTAACGCAGTGGATTGGATTGACCGCGCTGCTGGGATTTTTTCTGGCCGGGATTATGGCAGGTGATGCGCATGCCTTATCTGAACGAGTACGGCAGATTCTGACCCAAATGGTCCACGCGATTTTTGTGCCGCTGTATTTTGCCAGCATTGCCCTACAGATAGACTTTCTGGAAAACTTCGACACCTTCTTGGTGGTTTTCGTGACTGTCGTTTCGATTGGGGGCAAGTATTTCGGGGCGTGGCTGGGAGCACATCGAGCGGGGCTGTCTGCCGCGGACTGCGTCTCAATCGGTATTGCCTTTACCCCCAGCGGAGTCACCGGCATAGTGGTGGCAGCGGTCGCGGTTGAGTATCAGATCATTACCATTCCGGTGTTTGTCTCCATCGTTTTCTCTGCGCTAATCTCGTCTCTTATTGTGGGACCGTGGCTGGTCTGGTCGATTCGGCACAGACCGGCCATGAATATCCGCGAGCTTTTTGTCCGCCGCGCCGTGATTCCCAATCTGCAGGCAACTACCCGCCAGGCTGTGATTCAAGAACTGTGTCAGGAGTTGGCGGAACACGACCAGGTACCGGATTACGAAACGTTATCTGCGGCGGTCTATGCACGAGAGGAACTGATGGGAACCGGGATCGGAAATAGTATCGCCGTGCCTCACACTAGGCTGGAGGCACTCTCCAAACCTATCATTACCTGTGGGCGGTCTCTGATTGGCGTGGACTGGGACGCGCCGGACGGTTTGCCGGTGCATCTCGTCTTTCTCTTATTGACGCCCACCCAGGATGAGGGGGCGCAACTCCAGATTCTCGCTGCTCTGGCGCGTACCATGGGAGAGGAAGAAGTGCGTAATGCAATCGTGCAAGCCCCGAATGAACAGGGACTGTGGAGGCTCTTGCAGGAGACACTCAGCTCCCAAGACCTCGTCCTGAATCAACAAGCACGTGGGCGGGAATAGCGGGAGAGGCGTACCTGTCTTATTCGTCACGAAAGAAGCAGAGAGTTTCTGTTCTAGAGAAGCTCATAGCGCTTCATCCGTTCGCGCAGTACATTCCTACTCACGCCGAGCAGGCGTGCGGCCTGGACTTGATTAGAGCCGGAAAGTTCAAGCGCCTTCGAAACAATAAGCTGTTCGGACCGGGCGAGGACGTTGCCCGCATGCTGAGAAAATAACGCCTCAAGGGCTTTGTCGAGACCGATTCCCATACTTGGGGATGAGGCTTCGACCGCAGTTTTGTTGTTGACGTCATGCAAGGGCAGGTCGCCTTCGGTAATTAAAGACCCGCGTGTATTGAGTACGGCCCGCGCAATAATATTCTCAAGCTCGCGCACATTCCCTGGCCAGGTATAGGAGAGAAGTTTTTCGTACGCCGTGGGAGAAAATCCTTGCGGTCCGAGCGTCTTATCCTTCCCAGCCTCCCCATGGTTGGTGTGGAGCTGCAGCAGGTGGTTCGCGATGAGGAGGATGTCGTCGCCTCGCTCCCGCAAAGGGGGAAGATTGATGCGGACGACATCCAGACGGTAATACAGGTCTTTGCGAAAACGCCCGTCCTGCATAAGTCTGTCGAGTGATTGGTTTGTTGCCGCGATAATCCGTATATCAATGTGTCGTGGCTGCCGACCGCCTAACCGGGATATCTCTCGCTCTTGTAAGACACGCAGCAGTTTGGACTGCAACTGCGGCGGCATGTCACCGATTTCATCCAAGAACAGGGTGCCCCCATGGGCAAGTTCGAATTTCCCCGGCCTCGATTCCACCGCACCGGAGAAGGCGCCCTTTTCGAATCCAAAGAGTTCACTTTCAAGAAGAGCGTCCGGAATCGCGGCACAGTTTATAGCCAGGAATGGGCCGTTACTCCGTTTAGAATAGGTATGCAGCGCACGTGCAACGAGCTCTTTGCCGGTGCCACTCTCGCCGGTAATGAGCACGGTGATATCTCGGGCTGCACTCTTGCCGATAATCTTATACACCTCCTGCATGCCCCGGCTGTTGCCCAGCATGGGTACGGCATCCGGTGGACGGGTCTCGGAGATGGCTTGGTCGGGCGGTTGCGGTATTTCTACGGATACATGTTTTTGCAGAGTCTGCGCTATCAGTTGCTTGAGGGCTACGACGTCGAACGGCTTCACCAGGTAGTCGTCGGCGTCTAACGTTGTAGAGCGGATGGCTGTTTCGGCGGACACAAAGGCCGTCATCATGATAACCGGGATGCTTGGTCGGCGCTGTTTGACTTCTTCCAGCGTATCCAGCCCGTCACGGTTCGGCATGCGGACGTCCATGAGGATCAGGCGTAAGGCGGGGTCGTCTATCTTGCTGAGAGCCTCATCGCCCGAAAAGGCAGATAGGATTTCGTACTCCTGGCCCAGAACACGCCGAAAGGAATAGTGGACGTTGGGTTCATCATCAACGACAAGTATTTTTTGCATAGTGTTATAGCGGCAGCCGGATGACCACCGTTGTGCCCTGCCCCGGTTTGGAGAAGAGTCGGAGTCGGCCGTTGTGTCCTTCAATAATGCGTTGCGATATGGATAGCCCGAGACCTGTACCGCCTTCTTTTGTCGTGAAAAAGGGATCAAAAAGCTGGGACCGAACCAGGGGTGAGACGCCTTCTCCTTCGTCGGCTATGGTTACCAGGAAGTTGCCACCACTGATGGTGATCCGGACTGTGAGTGGTCCCCCTCGTGCCATGGCCTGGATGGCGTTGAGCAAGAGGTTGAGGAAGACTTGTTTTATCTGGGCACCATCCACCCAGGCCAAAGGCAGCTCCTGCGCCCACTCTTGACAGATCATGATTTCGCGAATGCGCGCTTCCGGTCCGATCAACAGCAAGGTCTCCTGCATAATTTCTTCGAGCCGTTCACGTTGAAAATGGGGCGGCCGCGGACGGGCAAATTCTAGAAACTGCTCAAGCAAGAGCTTCATCCGCTGTAATTCATCCTGGACAACACTAAGATCACGGCGATCATCGGTCAATGCATTATCGAGTGGGCTCTCAGATATTCTGTCCTGCGCCATGGCATAAATGAGCATGCTGACCGTGTTCAACGGGTTACGGAGTTCGTGGGCCAGGCCGGCTGAGAGTATACCTAAGGCTGCCAGTTTTTCGGACTGACGCAGCTGCTCCCTAGACTGCAGTTCTTCCCGGTGCCAGGTCGCATTCTCAATAGCGATAGCGGATTGGCTAGCAAGGAGGGTGAGCAGACGAACATCATTCTCCTCAAAGCGGCGTGGCTCAGTCGTGTAGACATTCAGCACACCGATAATATCGGTCTTTGTCCGGAGCGGAACGGAAAGCAGGGAGCACAATCCCTCACGCTGGGCTAAGTCGGCAACCCGGTAGCGTGTTTCTTTGCGGACATCGGGAGTGTAGAGCGGTCTCCCGGTTTGAATGACTTCGCCGGTCAGGCTTGTTGCCACCCCGCGGGCCGGCTGGGCAAGATACGCCTCGCTGGCTCCGTGTGTAGCTGCAGGGCGGAGGGTACCTTCTTCCGGATCAAGCAGGAGGATAGAGGACACGCGCGCGGCCATGAGGCGACAGGCATGAGCGACGATGCGCTGCAAAACTTCTTCAAGCTGCAGCGTTGACGAGATTTCCGCACTGACAGTGAACAGAGCTTCGAGACTTTCTTGGAGCGCATTCATAATGATGCTCAGTACGGTAGAGGGAGTTGACGCACCTAATACATTCGGTCTTCCATCAAAACGGCTTGTCTGTCATTTCAGGGACCCCTCCCAGAGGCTCAGAAGAGGAGCGTCTGCCGCCAGGGCTCTTCATCTCGTTGCCCCCATTACCTCGGAGCACCGGCAGGCATTGTACAGTCCGTTAGATAGCCTCGCTGCCGCGTTCACCGGTTCGGATACGCACGACTTCATCCATGGGCATGATGAAAATCTTGCCATCCCCGATACGACCTGTCCGGGCAGCAGCGATGATCGAATCTGTCACCTCCGCGGCCTTGTCGTCGTCGACCAAGATTTCGATCTTGACCTTGGGTAAGAAGTCCACCACATACTCAGCACCCCGATACAGTTCGGTGTGCCCCTTTTGCCGACCAAATCCCTTAACCTCGGTAATAGTCAAACCGTGCACTCCAGCTTTGGAGAGCGCTTCTTTGACTTCATCAAGCTTAAAAGGCTTGATAATGGCCTCAATTTTCTTCATGAGAGCCTCCTTTTCAGGCTGTGGTAGGTTGAGATAAGACGTCTATTTTCTGCATTTTCTATTAGTTCATTCGCGGTTTTAAACACAGGTTTGCTAGCGTTAGTAGCTTTAGCTGAAGACGCCTCACAATAAAAAGATTATGCGGAATTTGCTGGTGCAAGGGTCTCTACTCAACTGGAGAGAGCCGAGACGCTGGCGCTGCCGCCTTCTCCGCCTTCAGCAGAGCCTTCTTTCAGTTGGTTGACTTGACCCTCAAGCTCATCAATCCGCTGTTGCGTTTTCTGCAGTATTTCCTGGATTTCATGCGATTCAGCCCAGGCACTCACATTTTTTGCAACAGCCAGCGCAGCCCCGAGAGCCATAACGCTGAAAAATTTTCTTATGCACTGCCCCCTTGATACTAAAGATACAAAGCATGCCTTTGGATTCTGTATGGTGCAACTACCTCATCAGCAAACCTGATGCCAGCTCTAGGGAGGGAAAAGTGCAGAAAAATCAAAAATTTTACGCTTTCGTCGGAAAAGGTTGCACAGAAGAGTAGCAATACTGCGTCGGTCTGCTTAAACTCTGGACAGACTGAGTTGACACAGCCCCTATGATTTCTGCTATGAGTCTTATCTTATATGTGTCCAGAAGAGATCGAAAGGAGAAATAACTATGTCAAACGCTGATTTTGAGGTGAGCCAACTGCTCAAGGCGTACCGTAAGGGTGTCATCTCGGACGCTCTGTTCGAGGAGCAGATGAATGAACTTTCTAACGGCCACACAAATGGGGCTGGCGCGTACACGTACAATGAGACGAGCCATGGCTCTGAGAAGGATATGATTCTCGCTCTCCTGGACGAGTTCCGATGTGGGGAGAATTTTGCGGCAGAATATCTCAATGGCTGGATTGACGCCAGTGACCAAGAGTGTGTCCGAGGAGGATTGCGTACGGTACAGCAGCGTGAGGCCTTTCACGCCCAGCTCTTAGAAGCTCGGTTACGTGAACTTGGTGGCAATCCGGAGTGCACGGTCCCGGCTGAGCGGCGGGATAAAGAGCTACCCTTCTTTACGTCAAAGAAAAAGACCGACGTGGAAAAACTCCAATCCATTGCCGAGCTGCTCAAAGATCCACAAGCGGCGCTTAAGCCGTTAACAGATTCGATTGATCAAATTCAGGACGATCAACAGACCAAAGAGCTGTTGAAGACAATTCTTGATGACGAGATGTCGAGCATTAAATGGTTGTTAGCGTCGTGTGAGGCGCTGAGCGCGCCGCAAGCGGCATAATGCTCTAGACACTAGTCTAGTACCCGGGCCTTAGCCTAGATGATCACGTAAGGGGTACGGCATGCCGTGCCCCTTACGTGTAACCCTTTGCTCAGCATGCCTCATGCCCGTTGTTGAGGACGTCTCGCCCGACATTCTCTAGCCGTTCTTCCCCCACGTAAAAACCTGACTCCCGCCTGGAATCATATTGTGTCAGGTGTTGCCTGGGCTCCGGATCCGGCGCTCGCTGCGGTTAATCTGAGCCGTTTGCTCGAACAGGAGGTAGGTACGGGTGAGGTGTTTGATTCATTCAATCCCTGCTATGATCCCCTCTTTATCTTAGGTGCCAGCCAGCATCTTACGAATGTATTGCTCAGCCAGGGGCAGGACTGGGAAGCAGCCTTTCTGGTGGACTGTGACGCATCAGAAAAGACGGCATCGGTCCATCTGCCATCTTTACGAACTACTTTAACCGCTTTCGCCGTAGATCTGTCTGAAGATGATTTTCGGGCCGGCTTACGGGCGTATCGGAACCGAGAATATCTTCGTATTGGGACACGCGATTTGCTCGCGCGCCTCGTCAGAAGAGACGACGCGGGACCTAAGCGCACTGGCCGAGGTGGCTGTCCAGATTGCGCACGAATACAGCCGAGCACAGCTCAGGGCTGACTATGGAGAGGTGTTGGAGACAGGGATAGAGGAAAAGGCCGAGCGCCGCCAGATCTAATTTGTCGTCTTGGGCATGGGCAAGCTCGGAGGAGAAGAGCTCAATTTCAGCTCGGATATCGACCTAAGCTATCTGTATCAATGTGATGCGGGCATGACTACAGACGGGAGAAAAGGACAGGTGAATGCGCGTACCCTTCTGCCACGCTGGCCCAAAACCTCATACAAACCCTGAATACGCCGGTTGCGGGCGGTATTGTCTTCCGGGTTGACCTCGGACTGAGACCGGACAGGACAAACGGACACATTGTCAATTCCTTATCCAAGCCGTTGCTTTACTACGAGTCCTGGGGCCAAACCTGGGAGCGAGCTGCACTGGTCAAAGCACGGCCGATTGCCGGAGTAAAACCCGTTGGGGAACGATTTTTATATGAGGTTGCATAGTTTATCCTGCGTCCCTATCTCGACTTTACAACGGTCCAGGACCTGAAAGACGTGAAGGCGCGGGTGGCGCGCTCACTGCGACGGGTTGACCGGGAGCGGATGAACGTCAAGCTCAGCCTGCGTGGTATATGCGAGATCGAGTTTGTTGCGCAAGTCCTTCAGCTCATTCATGCCGGGAAAGATCCGCGGGTGTTAGAGCGCAATACGTTGTGGGCTTTTAGATCGACTCAGTGAAGGAACCTATTTGACAGCGGCCGATCGGGATGTTTTGGCTCACGTATACCAATTCCCGCGCTAGGTTGAGCACAAGATCCAAGTCGTGCAGGATCGCCAGACGCATACCTTACCGGGTACAGATGAGGAAATGCGAGCCTTGGCACGCCGTCTTCGCCTGAATGGCATGAATGAACGGATTGGAGCGGATTTCCAAGACCCGCTTGCCGTCTTTGTGACTACGCTCCGGACGCATTCGAGCGCAGTACACCAGATTCTCCGTTCGCTGTTTCATGTGCCTGAAAAAAACCCGGAGAGGCAAGGAGCGGAAGAGAACGCCGCGATTGAGGCCTTGTTGCAAGAGTTGTGGAATGCAGAGCGGACGAAACAGCGCCTCCATAGGCTAGGATTTCGAAAACTGACACAGAGCTATGACCGCCTCTGTTTATTGCATGACGGTCCACCGTATGCCCCTGCCTCGCCGAAACGGCGTAAGATCTTCTGCGCCCTTGCCCCCACGCTTTTCCGCGAAATCTGTCAAGCGCCAGATCCGGACCGGGCCTGGGCCTATATCGCGGATCGCATTGCTTCTAGTGGTGCTCGGTCTAGTTTTTTGGCTTTGTTGCACGAAAATCCCTACACGCTGCGACGTTGATAGGCTTATTTGGAAGCAGCTCGTATTTTTCACAAATTTTTTACGCCGTCCTAGCTCCTTGACAGCTTGGTCCGGGTAGACCTGGTGCACGTCCATAAATCTCGAACTATGATGTATGACGAACTCATGGCCCGGATTAATGGGGCTCCGGATTTAGAAGACCGGCTCTACATCTTGTGGCTATATCGGAGTGAAGAGTGTCTGCGGATCGGGATTAATGACACGAACGGAATGCTGGATTTCCCTGCAGTGAGCATGCAGTTCTCTGACTAGGCTGAGAGCTGTCTGCACGGTGTGCATGAAACGGCAGGGACGGCACTCTTGCCCAGTTAGGTATTGTCACCTTACCCGGACGGATCGCTGTTGTGGCTATGGGAAAATTGGGTGCGGGTGAACTGAATTATAACGCTGACTTAGATCTCATTTTTTTATATGAGCCCGAGGAAAAAAAGGAAACCGAGCGGAGCTGAGTGCGCAAGAAATCTTTACGAAACTTGCCAAGCGGCTTATCTCTGTTCTGCAGGTTCAGACACGGCAAGGCATGGTCTATCAGATTGACGCGCGACTGCGACCCTTTGGTCGAGCCGGTACGCTTGTGTCGTCCGTACCAGCCTGTGAGCGCTACTACCTAATCCAAGCGCAGTTATGGGAATGCCAGGTGTTGATTAAGGCAAGCGCCGCTGTTGGAGACCGCAGGCTGATAGAGCAAGTGAACGATCGATTTGAACATTTTGTCTATGCCGAGGCGATTGGTGCTGGTGGCGTTGCAGAGATTCAACGTGTGCGTGGCCGTATGGAGCAGGAGTTAGCGCGCAAGACAGCTCAGCGGTTTAATATCAAGACCGGACGGGGAGGTATTGTTGATGTCGAGTTCCTTGTCCAGATGTTGCAGTTGCGGTATGGTCAACGCTTCGCCGCACTGAGACAGCGGAATACATTAGCTGCTCTGGACGCCTTGACTGCCTGTGGCGTTGTCTCTGCCGCGGAGAGCCAGGTGCTGACACAGGGCTATCAGTTCCTACGTAGACTGGAAAACCGACTGCGTATCGAACGAGACCAACCCGTCGAAGCATGAGAGAGCGACGTAGAGCAGCTCACGGCATTCGCCAGTCGGATGGGCGACGAAGGGGCGGCACCAGGTCCTCGCTTGCTGGCCGGATATCAATGCCAGCGCGAAGCGATTCGAGCGTGCTACAGCCGCTTGTTTGTCCGAGAACAAGGAGACTGAGATGAGTGAAGAACAGGATCCCTCGATCCGAAAAGACGTCGTTACGGAAATAGGTGGCGCTCAGGAGGACGGTGCCGAAGAGGATTTCGCTACACTTTTAGGACGCGAACAGACCGGGCCTGCATTACGCACTGGGCAGGTGGTTAAGGGGCGGGTCATTTTACTTAGTATGGACAGCGTCTTTGTTGATGTCCGAGATAAAGGCGAGGGCATCATTGATCGCGCAGAACTGGAAGGTGCGCAGGGAGAACTCGAAGTTTCAGTGGGGGATGAAATCGAAGCGACCGTAGTATCAACAGAAGAAGGGGAGCTTCGCCTGTCGCGGAAATTACTCAGAGGCGCTCGGGCGCAAGAGCGGTTGGAGCTAGCCGTAGACAACAAATTGCCTGTTGAAGGCAAAGTGACAAGTATTACCAAAGGAGGGTATGAAGTCGTAGTTGCCGGATTTCGTGCCTTCTGTCCATTCTCACAGATAGATACGCGCCGGCCGGAGTCGTCGGAGGCTTTTCTCGAACAGACGCTAGAGTTCTATGTGACCCGATATAGTGAGAACGGACGCAATATCGTCCTGTCACGACGGAAACTGCTCGAAGAGCAGGCCGCCCAGGCCGCGGAGGAAACACGGCGTACAATCGTCCCGGACGCCGTTCTGCCCGGCAGCGTCGCCTCGCTGACGAATTTCGGGGCGTTTATCGACCTGGGTGGCATTCAGGGGCTGGTACATATCTCTGAGATATCACATTCTCGCTTAGGAACACCCGAGGAGCGGCTCAGTATTGACGAGGCGGTAACGGTCAAGGTGCTCAAGATTGATGCGCAGACCGGCAAAATTGCGCTCAGTATGAAAGCCCTCGAAGGGGACCCCTGGGAAGCTGTTGCCGAGCAGCTCCGTGAACGACAGGTCGTCAATGGACGACTCGTTCGGATGGCAGACTTTGGTGCGTTTGTTGAATTGCTGCCCGGTGTGGATGGTCTATTGCATATCAGTGAGATTCCACGCAATCAGCACAGACAGTTGAAAGAAGCAGTGACGACGCACGGAGAAGTGGCGATCTTGATTCTGAGCATCGACACCGACAAGCGACGCATCGCTCTGGCCCTGGCACCGGAAGGTATGGTCCCCGGCGATCAAGCTGAGGCATTGACCCTCACCCCAGGGGTGGTTGTGAACGGAGCCGTAGAGCGTATCGAATCGTTTGGCGTGTTCGTGCGTCTTGGCCCTGGGCAGACGGGCTTGATTCCCAATGCTGAGATGGGCACCCCGCGTGGGACGGACCACCGCAAAGAGTTTCCGCCTGAAACCGAAGTCAAAGTTGCCGTGCTAGCAATCGAGGAGGGCGGAAAACGCATTCGGCTGTCCAGGACCAAGGCACATGCCCACGAAGAGCAGGCTGAAACACAAGCCTATTTGGCATCAACACAAAAACAACAAGGATTTGGACTGAGTCTCGGAGAGTTACTCCAACAGAGCAAGAAGAAGAAATAAGGACGAAGGAGCGACAGAAAGTCGGACGACGAAGAGCAGGAGAGGGCAGGCGAACAATTACTCACTCGCTGAGAGACTGGCCCGAAGCTGCCGTACGCCTTCACCGGGACCTCCCGGCGCACCGAATATGGCCGAGCCGGCCACTAGGAGTGTGGCACCTGCGGCAACGACATCCGGGGCGGTGGCAGAATCAATACCTCCGTCCACTTCAATTGCGGCATGCGCGCCGCGTTCATCAAGAAGATCGCGCAGACGACGCACCTTCTCGGTGCTGGAGGCAATGAAGCGCTGCCCGCCAAACCCAGGATTGACGCTCATGAGGAGGATTTGATCAACCTCGTGGAGACTCTCCTCCAGCGTCGCAAGCGGAGTGCTTGGATTCAGGACCACACCCGCC
This sequence comes from uncultured Enterobacteriaceae bacterium, assembly GCA_964639795.1. Classification (GTDB taxonomy): domain Bacteria; phylum Desulfobacterota; class Binatia; order Bin18; family Bin18; genus Bin18. The sequence goes on from CAZXFE010000002.1 coordinate 50,820, forward strand.
TGTTTGTCTAGCTGTTTGATTTGCTGAATAGTTCGGTGCAGATGGGGGCAGGTCTCTTGGTGCACGAGAATAATATCGGCTCCAGCATTAGCAAAATCGGTCACATAGCGCTCGGGCTCGACGATCATCAGGTGGACATCGAGAGGTAAGGTCGTGCTTTTGCGTGCGGCCTCAACAATCAGTGGGCCAATGGTGATATTAGGGACAAAACGGCCGTCCATAACGTCTATATGGACACGATCGGCCCCAGCCTGCTCGATTTCGGCAATCTGTTGTCCGAGACAGCGAAAGTCAGCAGACAGAATTGAGGGAAGAATTTGTACTGTTGGCATCATTTTCGTTAGAGCCCACTCTCTTTTCTCTTTCTCCTCCTATGAGAGACGAGATGGTACATCCCAGCACGCGAGGGTGCCCGGTGCAATGGGCTGTGGAGTACCCGTCGGGTTGAGTGGCAGAGTATAGATCTGAGGTGGTGCGCTTGGATCTGATTCTGCTCTCTCAAGGAGGTGGCCGGCGAATGCCAACGTGTTTCCATCAGGAGCCAGTGATGGATGAGAGCAGGCATACTGATCAAAGAATGAAAACAAGAGAGCCTGGTCTCTACTGGGAAGGAAACGGACGAGTTCCGTTGTCTCGCCAGTCGTTCGATCAAGTCTATACCATCTGAGCTGGCTCTGCTGTGTGTCGACACTCAGGTAAAACAGGTGGGTTCCGTGCGGAGACCAAAAGAATCCCGCTAACGGGGTTTCGAGTAACGGGGTGACCTGTCCGGTTGAAAGATCGAGGAGGAGCAGGCTGGGGAATAGCAGCGATCCTTGGTGGGCCGTACTGCCGAAGGCGAGCACTTGCCCATCTGGTGACCACAGGGCTGCCGTCATGCCAGTGGCGACACTTACTGGGGCACTCTCTCCACTCCTGACGTCAAAGAGGCGAAGGGTCTCGGCTCCGTGTGAATCTCTTTCCACAAACGTGAGCAAATCGCCACGTGGCGACCAGGCTGGAACGCGAAACGTTCCTGGCCGAGTAGAGAGCTCTCGTACGATCTGTCCAGTTGAGGCCTCAAGCAGGACAATGCGCGCCGCTATCGAATTCTTCCGATCTTGTCCAATGTGGGCGGCCAAAAGCCCGCCCTGCGGAGACCAAGACCAAAACAGCGGTGCTCCACTAAGCAGTGGGGTGGTACGGCCAGGCTGGGCTAGGACAATGGTTTCTAATGAGAGCTGCTTTTCCCCACGCTGAACTAAGACGGTAAACATATCAGCCTGTGGAGACCAGTTGCCGTAGATGGGCATTCCATCTCCTAATCCTGCCCGCTCCCAGGATTCAACCCCGTCTGCGGAAACCGTATACACACCAGCCTGGCTAGTCTCGCCACGTACAGAAAAGTAGGCCAGGTGCTTCCCATCTGGGGACCAGGTCGGCCATAC
>CAZXFE010000003.1:0-48938 GCA_964639795.1 uncultured Enterobacteriaceae bacterium
GTAAGTAAGCAGAATGAAAGGATATTAAAAGAGTGATATAAGTCGAAAGGGCTTGAACCAGACTCCGTTACATTTTTCTTCGTAATGACCATTTTGCTGACGCTCGTCGAAGAGCAATTGTCGATCTTGAACTCTTGGACAGAGGGAGGTGATCTCCTTGCAAAAGGAATTCATCCTTGCGGGTATTCCCGATGCCGACGTGGATGCAGTTGTTGAAGATTTCAAAAGCGAAAGGGTGATGGTGATAAAAGAGCGCCAAGCCGATGAGTCGTGGACGATTCGGGTGGCTCGTTAAGAAATTCTCATGAGTTGCTGGTAACGTCTCTATTCTTCAGCAGTTGAAGGGAGAGCTGATGTCAGCTTAAAACACCTGTTTCAACGCGCCAAGCAATTCCTTCAAATTTTCACACCCCAATACTGCATCACACATCGGCCTATAGAGGCTCATCACGCTATCGCCAGTATCCCAACGTTCTCTTGGCTCAGGGTTAAGCCAAATAAGTTGCTTGGCATTGTCGCGGATCTGAGACAACAGGTCCGGGCGAGGAGGGCGGCGGTTGTTGCGGGCGTCGCCTAAGATAAGGACTATTGTATCACGCGCTAAAGCACGCTTGCCTTCGGTCTGCCAAAAGTTCTGGAGCACCTGACCAAAGTCTGAACGCGCGTAAAGATCAAGATCGTCATGAGGGACAACATATCCTTGTTCAAAGGACACTTCGCACAGGCGGTCTACATAAGCAAAGGTTCGCTCGTGCCGGAAGTAGTCGCTTGCTGGGGCAAGTAAAGCGAGCAGAAAGTCGCTTACAGTTGAGACCGATCCGGATAGGTCACACAGCGCAACGAGGGCGGGTTTACCCGGCCGACGGCCACGCATGCGTAGATCAACCAGAGCACCGCCATGAGAAATAGACGCGCGAATAGTCCGCCGAAAGTCGAGCCGTCCACGCTTGGTACGACGCTGGCGGCGGCTGAGATGGCCTCGAAAACGGCGAGACAGGTCCTCAACCAACTCTTTTGCTTCCTCAACATCGCGAGAGTCGAATAGGTTGAGTGATTTGTGTAAAAGCACCTTTCGTTTGGCGAGCCGAGCTTTTTCCTGTTTCTGTTCCTTCTTCTGGTCGGACTTGGATTCTTGAGGTTGTACAGACTGAGGCGAGAAAGGCTTCTTTTCGGATTCATCTTGCGGACGCTCACTTGGTCGAGCGTGCTCGCGCTGGGGTGTCTTTGTTGTGCGCTGACCTATTCCCTCGCCAGAGTGTGGCAGTGGCTTTTTCTTGTCCTTTCTTGTGGGCCCGGCAAAGAAGCGCTCAAAGACTTCATCAAAGGCGAAACGATCCTCTTCCTCCTTCACGACGCAGGTTGCCAACGCTTCACGCAGGACCTCCCGCTCAATTCCGGTTGCTGCAATCGCTTGTACGGCATCCGTGCTTTCGCTCAATGAGATACGAATGCCCACGGTGCGGAGTTCGTTGATGAAATTAAGAGTAGTAGAGCGCATGAAGACAAGGACTGGGTGCTAGGGGTTGGCGGATGGGAAGCCGGTGGAGTTTTTCTTAGCGCTAATCCCTCTTCTAAATCTGCGGCTTTCTCTCATCACGATAGATGCGCATGGCCTCTGCAAAATCCTTCTCCTCCAGCGCAGCCGAACGGGCGCGAGAGATCTCTGCCGGCCAGGCGTCTTGTTCAAGTGTCCCTGAGCGATGGAGTAAATGTTTCGCGACTACCGCCGCTTTGCCGCCAACTTTGAGGCAACGCTCGACCAGCTGCTGAGTTTCTTCTTGCAAATTTTCTGTTTCGACAACCTTAGTTAGCAGACCCCAGTGCTCGGCTTGAGACGCATCAAAACGTTCGCCCAAGATGAGAATCTCTTTTGCCTTGGCCAGACCAATAAGCTGCGCCAGCCGATAACTCTGGCTGGTATCGGGTGGTGAGCCATACAACACCTGAGGGAGGGAGAAAAAGGCGGTATTGGCCGCAATCCGAAAATCGCAGGCAAGGACTAACTCACACCCCGCTCCAAGGCAAGCTCCGTGAATAGACGCAATCGTTAGCGCATTAAGCTGTTCAAGCATATCCAAGGCGCGTTGCCACGGAGCCCAGGCAGTGTGGATTGCTTCGTTCGTAGAAGGACGCTGGGCGGCAGCCTTGAGGTCCATGCCGGCACAAAAAGCTCGCCCTTCACCTTTGAGGACAACAACCTGAAGCACTCCGTCGGCGCATAATGTCTGACACGCCTCTTCGAGGTCCGCGATGAGTTGGTCGTTGACTGCGTTGAGCGATGCTGAACGATCCAGGGTCAGAAAGGCAACGTTGTCTGTTTTCTCAATATACAGGCTATCCCATTCCATGTTCGTCTCCCCATTGGTGCGAATGATGCACTCATGGTCGGGCTGAATACATGCGGCTTCTCTTTCCTCCGTAGCATAAACAAACTGCCCTGACTTTGACACCAGCTTCAGATATATAGATCCACTAAGGAGTGAGAACCGCAAACATGGCAAGATACATACTGGAGCAACTGCTCGAGAGAATGTCAGCCGGCGATATGGCTGCGCTGGCCCGCTTGATGACTCTTGTTGAACGAGAAGGGGATGTGGTTGGACGTATTCTAGAGGCTATAGGCTCACAGCAGGGCCGGGCGTTTACCATCGGGGTTACCGGACCACCAGGAGCGGGAAAATCGAGCTTAGCCGATGGATTAACCACCCTTATGCGAAAAGCAGGGAAAAGCGTTGGGATTGTAGCCATAGATCCTTCCAGCCCGTTTTCGGGTGGAGCCCTGCTTGGTGATCGGATTCGGATGAGCAAGCATTATCTGGATAAAGGCGTCTTCATCCGGAGTATGGCCACACGCGGCAGTCATGGCGGACTGGCGCGGGCGACCAAGGACGTTATTAAGCTGTTCGATGCGGCTGGCTATGACTACATTATGGTTGAAACCGTCGGTGTTGGGCAGACCGAGCTGGATGTCATGGGCACGACCGACACTGTACTCGTAACGCTCGTGCCTGAGGCGGGCGACGGCGTGCAAGTCATGAAAGCTGGCCTGATGGAGATCGCGGATATCTTTGCTGTCAATAAGGCCGACCGTGACGGCTCTCAGCGCATGATGACTGAGCTGAGTCTCATGCTGGAGCTGAAATACAGCAGTAAACCGGCAGCTGAGACAACGAACTCACAATGGAAGATTCCTGTTCTTGCCACCCAAGCTATTAATGGAACGGGTTTGCCTGAGCTGTTTCAATCCATCCTGGATCATCATCAGTCGTCGCGCGAATTCGGCGAGCTTGAGCGTCGTCGGGCAGCGCGTCGACGCGAGGAGTTGATCTCGCGGGTTGAATATGAAGTACGTAAACGTTTGATTGCCAAGGCGCAGACTGACCCTGAGCTCTCCCGGTTCTTTGATGAAGTCGGGGCCGGTAAGCTTGATCCCCATTCTGCGTCAAATAAAATTTTGGAAAGCTCCGTCCTCAGAGATGGGGTCTAGCGGAGCGAAAAAGCGAGGACGCAAAAAAAAGGAGGGCATTATGAAAGCCGCAGTATTGTACGAACTGGATACTCCGCTCAAAGTTGAAGATGTTGATCTTGATGGGCCAAAGTCGAGAGAAGTGCGGGTCAAGATTGCTGCGAATGGCGTGTGTCATAGTGACTATTCGGTCGTTCACGGGGTCCTCCGCTCTCGACTGCCGGTCGTGCTTGGGCATGAAGGCGCTGGCATAGTTGAGGAGATTGGTCCGGACGTGGATTTGGTCAAACCGGGTGACCATGTCGTGCTGTCGTTCGCTCCATACTGTGGTCATTGCTATTACTGCGCAATTGGGCGACCCGTGCTGTGCGTGAATATGCGGCTGACGATGGGGAAAGGGACGCTGCTCGACGGCACGTGTAGGCTTAAGAAAGACGGCAAAGAAATTCACCACATGGCAGGGTTGTCGAGTTTCGCCCAATACGCCGTCGTGCCTGAGGTCTCCTGCATCAAAATTCCGGATGACGTTCCTCTCGATAAGGCCTGTCTGGTGGGCTGTGGTGTGATGACTGGGGTTGGTGCCGCGATTAACACGGCCAAGGTTGAACCAGGCAGTAGTACGGTTGTCATCGGCTGCGGGGGTGTGGGCCTGAACGTGATCCAGGGCTGTGCCTTGGCCGGAGCAGGAACGATCATCGCTGTGGATCTGATGGACAATAAGCTCGAGTATGCCAAAGAGTTTGGCGCGACCCATACCATCAACCCGAGTCGCGAGGAAGTAGTGAAAGTCGTCCGCAGCCTGACTGAGAAGCGGGGTGCCGATTATGCCTTTGAGGTCATCGGCTTGGGGAAAACGATTGAGCAGGCGTATGCCTGCTCCCGTCAAGGTGGCACCACCATCGTGGTCGGTGCGCCATCGCGGGAAGATACGGTGACGATTCCTGCTTCGAGTCTACTTACCGAAAAGATCATCAAAGGGTCTGTGTACGGATCTTGCCGCCCTCAGGTTGATATACCACGACTGGTCCAGCTGTATATGAACAAAAAACTCAAGATAGACGAACTCGTCACCCGGACCTATGCACTCGACGAAGTCAACGACGCACTGACCGCCTTGGAGAAAGGTGAAGTCGCCCGGAGTGTGGTGGTTATGTAAAGCCGGCCGGGGGAAAATATTACACCATCGAAACCGTCTCCGAAGCCATTTCATTTGTACAGTCAATGTTATCGAGGTAGGTTCAACCCAGCAAAGCGTACGGTTGTCGACCAAAAAGGGAGGTGTCGCATGCCCGTCCAGAAATTCGAACCGATGTCCAAGGACTTCGCAACCTTTGACTGTGACGCCCATGTCACTGAGCCGCCTTGGATATGGGAGCGGGCCAAGGACTGGCTGACTAAGGATGAACTCGAAGCCTTGAAGACTACTATGTGGTTTGACGCTGAGACCGAGCAGCTCATTGTCAACGGCCATGCTGGTGCAGGTCTCGGCTCTCAGCGGATCGGCGGGACGCCCGGCCTGGTGAATATTCTCTCCCTGGCTGGGCCGGGTCTCAAGCATAACATCCAACGCGCCCTCAACGTCCGTAACCTCAACCCTAAAACCGCCATTTCCCAGGAGCAGGCGAACTATTTGGACCACAAGGGCTCTTACGAGCCCCAGGCCCGCCTGCGCGACATGGACACCCAGGGTATAGATCAAGTCATGATCATCCCCACTGATATCGATACCTATCCGTGGCTGCGGAACGCGGTAGGTGCTAGGGCCATGTGTAAGGCCTACAACGAATGGGCGTATGACTACTGTCAGGCAGACCCCAAACGGATTTTCTTCGCGGCTCTGCTGCCCATGCAAGATCCTGTCTTCGCCACCCAAGAACTGTATCGTGTCGCGGCTAAGGGCTGCCGCGTGGGCCTTGTCCGTCCGATCGACGCGATGGGCAACTATCCGATTCAGCCTAAGTATGAGCCGCTGTGGCAGGCCATGGAGGAGACAGGCGTCATCTATGGCATGCACCCTTTCCCGGCGTTCGGTGCGCTCAAGCCTCCCGGTTACACGGCACAGTACTCCAGTGCGGAACTGGTGGCCCGGACAGTGAGTACTGCAGGCATGCCGCACCAATTCCTCACCAATGTCCAAAACTTCCAGGCTGAAGCGGCCCTGTGGGTGGCGCTGGTGTTGATGTCGGGTTTCTTCGAGAAATATCCAAAGCTCAACGCCGCCGTTTTTGAGGCCTCCTCGACCTGGCTGAGTTTTCTGTTGGATGAGTGTGACAAGATCTACAAGCTGTACCGGAACGAACGTCAGCTCCCCTCGTTAAAACGTTTGCCGAGCGAGACCTTCTTCGAGCACTGTCTCACCGGCTTTGAAGGTGATGAGGCCCCGCCGTCGCGCTTGCCTAAGTTCTACGGAGACATCCTCGCCTGGTCTTCAGATGTCTATCACCACGACGGTGACGATGTGTGGCGCGCCATTGAGACTATGCGCCAAAACGCGCTACCAGAGTCCTATCAGACTAAGTTCCTCGGCGAGAACGCGCGCAAACTGTATCATATCGAGACCCCTGACAAGTTCATCCGCGAGCGGGTAACTGAGATTGAGCGGCCGGACTGGTGGCCCACGGATAAAGAGATTGAACGGGCGCTTGAGCCGGAGGCTTCCGTCGTCCGCACCTACGGTGAAGGCGGTCACCGCGTGAATGGCCACGCACTCGGGCGAGACAGGGTATGACGGCCACAAAGCACTTCGCGGTCTTTGATACGGACACCCACGTGGTCGAGCCGCACGAGGTTTGGGACGTGTATTTGGAGCCGGAATACCGCACGCTGGGTAGAACAGCGCTGTGGCGGGAAGATGGGAAGTTCGGCTCCTACCTCAAGGTCAACGGCAAAATGTTCCGGGACACGATGAATACCAATATCCCCCGGCACGCCATATGGAGGCCAGGCATGTCCTGGGATCAGGTTGGTGAATTGGACCCGAATACGCCCCATGCGATGAATGCGGGTGCTTCCGACCCGCAAGCCCGGCTGCGGGATATGGATGCTATGGGGGTAGATCTCGCCTTCCTGTACCCCACCTGGTTTGCTGAAGGTTTTCATCTGATCGAAGACCCGGATGTAGCCTATGCTCTCGCCCGCGCCTACAACAACTGGATGGTCGATTTCTGTCAGGCGGACCCGGCGCGGTTGGTGGCCGCCGCAATGATACCGCTACAGCATATGGATTATGCCCTGGAAGAGTTGCGTAGGATCTCTAAGATCGCGTGCTTCCGTGGTGCTTTTCTGCGGCCTATGTTTATCGAAGGACGCTACTTCACCCACCCCTATTACGACCCGCTGTGGGCTGGGCTGGAGAGCTTGGACGTGGCAGCTGTTGTGCATCCCACGCCGGGATTGTGGAACCAGGAATGGACCTCTCACGGACCATTCATGGAGAAAATAAAGGGTCGGCTCAATCAACACGCGCTCGTCAGTGATGCTGGCGGTGGTCCTACTGCTGGCGGTGGTAATGGCACTTCAAATTTTTCCTTCTTTGCCTCACCACCGGTAGGCCACCCGATAGCACCGATCCTGTCCAACTGGTTGGACAATCACATGTTCGTGGCCTCCACGTTAATCGGCTTTACTGTAATGCAACGCTATCCACACATGAAGGTCGTAGTGGCACATGGAAAGGCGTCGTGGATGGAGGAGGTGTTGGAGAAGATGGAGGCTTCCATACGGACCATTCCACTCCTGAACTACTACCCGGTGCGGACGGATGTGGAAGAGATGTGGGCAGAAGGCCGCATAATGCTGGGATTTGACGCTGAGGAGCGGATGATCCAGCAGCTACCAGACGACTTTGCGGAAAAGATCGTCTGGGGCTCGCGCTATCCGCACCACGACACTACCAGCGCCTGGGACGCGATCGAAACCCTCACTCAAGCGGATGTGGCTGAACCGACGATCGCCCGTATGTTGGGTGGGAATGCGGCTGAGCAGTTTGGCGTGGAACTGGTGCAGAAGATCGGTGCCTAAAAATTAAAAAAAGGCAAGCGGTCAGCCGCGTGGATGGTATTTGCGGTGCACCTCACGCAGACGTTCACTCGTCAGGTGGGTGTAAATTTGTGTGGTAGCAATATCAACGTGGCCGAGCATGGATTGTACGGCCCGCAGGTCGGCTCCCCCTTCTAGAAGATGGGTCGCAAACGCATGTCGCAAGGCATGCGGATTGAGCGATACTCCTTCGGGACTTTGTTTGGCGCAATGTTTGATAATGAGCCAGAAAGCCTGACGGGTGAGTGGTTTTCCTGACCGAGTCAGGAAAAAGTAGGAGCTTGAGCGGTCTTTGAGAAGTATGGGCCGTATGGTAGCCAAGTAGTGCTGGAGTTGTGCGAGTGCACAAGAGCCGACTGGAACAACGCGTTCTCTATCGCCTTTGCCACGCACGCGGACAAACCCGGCCTCCAAGTTAACTTGAGACATTTCGAGTCGGACCAGCTCGGAGACGCGTAGACCAGTGGCATACAGAACCTCAAGCATGGTTTGGTTTCGCATGCCCAACGGCGTATTGGCATCCGGGACCTTAATAAGGGCTCCAACTTGTTCCTGGGATGGAACTTTTGGTAGAGGCCGGCCATACTTCGGCAGATGGAGCAAAGCGGTCGGGTTTTTGCCAGGTAGTTCGTTTTCTCGTTGCAGGAAACGGTACAATCCTCTGAGAGCGGACAAGACGCGGGCCTGAGTACGCGTGGAAATCCCGTGTTCACGGAGGGTGCTGAGAAAGCCGACCAAATGGCGAGAACCCGCTTCTCTTAGGCCGAAGACTTTCTGTGCAGACAAGTAGTGGCAGAAGCGGTGCAAATCGCGGCTATAGATATCCACCGTGCGAGGCGTAAGCCCCTTTTCCACTGTCAAATAAGATAGAAAAGCATCAAGGAGGGTCTCACTCTGGTAGGCACCCTGGTTTGAGGCAGCCGTGTGGATCATGTGCCCGCCTCATCACTGACCAGACGGCTGCGCAGTGCTTCAGTTAAACGCTTAGGGTCTTCGACTTTTGCTCCTGTCACATCGGTAACATAGAAGACATCAAGGACCTGGTCGACGTTGGTCGTTATTTTCGCCAGATGAATGACCAGCCCGAGCTGGAAGAGCGCATAGGTCACACCGAATAATAATCCCGTTCGGTCCGGAGCGGTGATATCGACTAGGGTATACGTGGAAGAAGTTGTGTTGTCTATCGTTATCTCTGTCCGCAGATGAGGCCGCAGACGCTTGAGAAACGCGGGCGGGCGGGCCGCTTTCAGCAGTTCTTCAACCGTACGTTCGCCACGTAAAACATCTCCGAGCCGTGAGTAGCATCGGGCCCACGTGTCTTGTGACAGCATGACGTCTTGACGATCGAGGTGAGAGAGACGGAAGACGTCGAGTGCAATCCCTTGCCGACTTGTTGTGATCCGTGCTCCCGCGACACTCAGCCCACTGACAGCGAGGACCCCTGCAAGCATGGCGAATAGCCCTGGCCGATCACGGGTGACAAGGGCGAGTTCGCTATATTCCTGCTCTGGAAAGTGATTCAGACCTACGCGGTAAGGGTCTGCAAGGACCTCAGGCCCTGTTTGTGAGAAGCGGCTAATGAGCTGAAAGTGCCCCGGGACTGATTCTTCCGGAGTCGTCAAGAAATAGCTATCCGGCATAGCGGTCAAGAAGCCGTTTACCTGTTCGGAAGCCACTTCCGCGCCCAAGGTGTTTCTCAGTCGCTCTTTACGGCGTTGTACGCGTGCGTCTTGCTCTTCCTCAACGAGCTCACCAGTTTCTAATCGCTCAAGAGTGCGCAGATAGAGTTCACTCAGTAAGCCGCCTTTCCAACTATTCCACACTTTTGGGCCGACGGCTTTCATGTCGGCAAAGGTGAGCAGGTAGAGTCTCTTTAAGCAGCCTGGATTCTCTACTGTACGGGCAAATTCAGCAATCAACGTGTCGTCGGAAAGGTCGCGCCTTTGGGCGATGTGGGACATAAAGAGGTGCTGGCGTACGAGGACTTCCCACTCGTGTGCGTCGTCTCGAGGTAGCTGCCAGCGGGTCGCCGCAGTTTCCACCATTTCCGCACTCCGAGCGGCGTGTTCGACCCCATACCCTTTGCCCACATCGTGGAAGAGCATGGACAGGAATAAGAGATCGACACGGTCTATTTCGCGCATGACTTGGGTGAGGAGTGGCATGTCTTCTTTGTAGGCACCGTTCCGTAACCGTTCGAGTTCAGTAACGCCGTGTAGGGTGTGCTCGTCAATCGCGTAAATATGGTACAGATCACGTTGGGTGCGCCAGCGTAAATGCCCAAACTCCGGCAAGAGCCATTCAAGAACACGTGCTTCGTGCATCTCTCGTATGGTTGGCGCGACCCGTTGCTTCCACGCGAGAATAGCGAAGAAGGCGTCTCGCAGCGCGGGCTGACTGGCCGTGTCTGGAGGGATCCGGGTCAGCGCAGTGCGGACGGCTTGCTTGGTTTCTCGCGTACATTGCACCCCGTGGCGTTGGGCGTCATGAAAGATGGTGACAACATTAAGCGGCTCCTGCGTGAGGATCTCGGTTTTGGTGATATGCAAGGTGTTCTCAACAATCCGTACCCCGTCCCGAATGTCACGACCTCGCGGACGACCCAAGAAGCTAAAGAGTTGGGCTGTGGTCAAACAGCGCTCAAACATTAATTGCGCGAAATCATAAACAGTTGTGGCGTGCCGATAGTAGGTGCGCATAAAGCCTGTGGCGTCTGTGAATCCCAGTGTCGAGGCAAGCTGATCTTGGTGTTCGAACGTGAGCTGATCTTGTTCTGTACGGACGAGAAGGTGAAGGCCATTACGGACCCGCCACAAGAAATCCTGAGCAGTTTCTACTTCCTCAAGCGTCGATTCTGGGACGATGCCTTTGGGGACGAGCTCTCTGAGGTTTTGGAGTTTGAACTTTACTTTGGCTAGCCACCAGGCGGTATGCAGGTCGCGTAGGCCTCCACAGCCCTCTTTTAGGTTTGGTTCGAGAAGATACAGGGATGCTCCCTGGCATTGGTGACGTGTCTGACTTTCTTGGGCTTTGGCCTGAAAAAACTGCTCGGTCCGTTTCCCCATAAGCTCTCGGCTTATTGCTGACTGAAACTCCTGAGCCAAGGACTCCTCGCCACACAAGTAGCGACTGTCGAGCAGTGCCGTCTTGATTTCTAAATCTTTAGCGGCGAGCCGGAGACATTCACGCATATTCCGAACGGCATGCCCGACTGTCCAGCCTGCGTCCATAAGGCTGTAATAAATGGTCTCCCAAACGGTCTCGGCATACGGAGTAATTTTCCAATGGTAGAGAAATAATAAATCGATATCTGAATGAGGGCTCAGCTCCCTTCGACCGTATCCCCCTAGAGCAAAGACACTGCAGCGTTGGCTTAGGCTGGGATAGCGACGCGCGTAGAGACGCGTCGCGGCCATGAAGACGTAGGCCACAAGCTGGTCGATGAGAGCTGTATGGAGCTGAACAACCGTCCAGCCACTGCTGCCGTCTGCATGGTGTTGATCCAGAATCTCGTAGATGCGCGTGCGGTAAGTCTTTGCAAGCTGATTCAGATCCCAATTCGGATCTGTCTCAACATCAGGGTCTGCTGACGGCAGGGGTGGGAGGTCAATCGGGAGCTGGTCAGACTGCAACGCCGGGCTATTCATGTAACACTACTTTTCTTAGAGTCCTTTGGTGTGTTGCTCTTCGCGAATAAAGCGGGCAATACCTTGAAAGAGTCCTTCTGCGATGGCTTCTCGGTAGACGGAGGAGCGCAGCAGCTTGCCCTGCAGCCGGTGGGTAAGGAACGATACTTCAACTAATACGCACGGCATATGTGCTCCGACCAACACGTAGAACGGCCCCTTCTTCACACCGAGGTTGCGGACGCGAGAGTGTCGTTTTGACACCTGGGTTATCATAGATGTTTGCAGGGCGTGCGCAAGCAAAAGCGACTCTTCGGCTTTTCCATTTTGAATCAGGTCGCTCAGGATATAAGATAGCTCGCTTTGCTTGTGTTCGGCCGGCTGTACATTCCGAAGGCCGTTCTCCAGGCTTGCGAGGCGAACAGTCGCGCGATCATTCGTGTTGTTGAGATAATAGGTTTCTACGCCTTGGGCCTGAGGGTTCTTGCTGGCATTGGCGTGGATAGAGAGAAAAAGATCTGCTCTCGCAGCATTGGCGCGGGCCGTCCGATCTGGAAGAGGAATAAATGTGTCTCTCTCCCGCGTATAGACGACCTCGACAGGGAGACGAGAGGCAAGCTTCTTGCCCAGCCGCTTACTGATGGCCAGTACGACTGTTTTTTCCTTGAGGCCACCAATTCCGATTGCACCCGGGTCACGGCCACCATGCCCAGGATCGATCATGATACGGTAGCGGGCATGGGGAGGCTTCTGTTCCAGGGAAACCGCTTTCCCACTCTTGCCTTTGACATCAATAATGAGACGATAGGGCGAGTAGAGAGGAAAGGCGGTGTAACTCTCAATCTGCTCAAGGTCGAGGACAACGCGGGCGGCTGTTAGGGAGAATTGGCCGGTCCGAATGCGTTTTAAGAGACCATCATGGATGGGGATGGGTGCGGAGGTGCTGGGCCCAATTCGAGCCGGGGAGAAGTCGATGACGATGCGAGGCGGACGATCGTGGGCGCTGTCTTCTGCGACGGTGAAGTGATTATAGTCCGCCTTAGCCGAGAGTGCGATAATCACCCGAGTATAATCGGGGACAGATATATGCCGGATTTCTTCGAGAATGGGTGGGGCCGGGGAAAGCGCAGAAGCAGCTTCCGCCAGACATAGCAGCAGAAAACCGCTCAGTCCCCAACGCAACGCCCCACCACCCATGGGTAGAGTCTATGTCCCAAATTCCCAGGATGCAAGATAGCGCCGCTGCTCCGGAGTGAGTCGATCAATCTGGATATTCATACTTGCAAGCTTGAGGGTCGAAACCTGGTCTTCGATTTCTTTAGGTACATTATAGACTTGCGGGGTCAATCGCTTCTGCTCGACAGCCCAGCGTACGCTTAGGGCTTGGGTGGCAAAGCTCATATCCATAACCGCTGGGGGATGCCCCTCTGCTGCGGCAAGATTGACGAGCCGACCTTCGGCAATCACATACAGACAGCGCCCATTGGCAAGGTGATAGCCGTCCGTATTTTTCCGGACATTTTTCTCGAATTTTTTGGCCATTTTTTTCAAGGCCTTGACATCGATCTCAACGTCGAAATGTCCAGCGTTGCACAGGATGGCACCATCTTGCATGCGCAGGAAATGCTCTTTGCGCATTACGCCGGTATCGCCGGTCACTGAAATAAAGAGTTCGCCTGCGCGTGCGGCTTCCCGCATCGGCATCACCTGGAAGCCATCCATAGCGGCTTCCAGCCCACGGATGGGATCGACTTCTGTCACGATGACCTGTGAGCCAAGGCCCCGGGCGCGGCTCGCCACTCCTTTGCCACACCAGCCATAACCACAGACGACAACCACCATACCAGACAAAAGAATATTCGTTGCACGCAGAATGCCATCAAGGGTCGATTGCCCGGTCCCGTAACGATTATCAAACAGATGCTTGGTCGTTGCGTCATTCACTGCAATGACGGGGAACTTGAGGACGCCGTCTTTTTCCATAGCCCGTAGCCGGATCACCCCGGTGGTTGTTTCTTCAGTACTGGCACACATCCTATCAATGCGGTCTGCATACATCTTATCGGTATGCAGCATAGAGACGAGGTCCGCTCCGTCATCCAGGGTCAGGGTTGGTTTATGGGCCAGGGCTTGATGCAGATGCTTATAGTAGGTTTTGTTGTTTTCCCCGCAGATAGCAAAGGTTGGAATCCCTTCGTATTTGACGAGCCCCGCCGCAACATCATCCTGGGTCGTGAGTGGATTTGACGCGCACAACACGACCTCAGCTCCACCGGCCTTAAGCGTCCGCATAAGATTCGCCGTTTCTGCTGTCACATGCAGACAGGCGGCTATGCGTATCCCCTTGAGCGGTTGTGAACGGACAAAAGTCTCCCGGATGCGCCGTAAGGCCAGCATGTGTTGCTCTGCCCATTCAATTCGTTTTTTTCCCTCCTTGGCTAGGCTGGAATCTTTGACATCACCTCGACGTTTACTCATATTTCCTCTTTATCTCTGTAGTAGTGGCCGCCTCTATGCAGCAGTAGTGGCCGCACGCTTGAGCGTGTTCACGCGATCAAGCCGCTCCCAGGGAAACAGGCCGTTTTCGGCTGGACGGCCAAAGTGGCCGTACGCGGCTGTGGCCTGATAAATGGGACGCTTCAGGTCGAACGTTTGAATAATAGCGGACGGGTGTAGATCGAATTCCTTTCGAACGATTTCTGCCATACGCTCTTCAGGCAGCACGCCTGTTCCGAAAGTATCGACATAGACGCCGACCGGGTCCGCGACCCCAATCGCATAGGCGATCTGGACCTCACAGCGTTTGGCTAACTCTGCGGCAACAAGGTTCTTGGCGATATAGCGCGCCATATAGGCCGCTGACCGATCAACTTTGCTCGGATCTTTGCCCGAAAAGGCGCCGCCTCCATGCCGACCGGAGCCACCATACGTGTCGACTATAATCTTCCGCCCAGTCAACCCGCAGTCTGCGTACGGACCGCCGTTTACAAAACGCCCGGTTGGATTGACCAGAAACGCGGTCTTTCTATCCAGGAACTCCGGCGGAATAATCCGTTTGATGACTTCTTCAATGACGGCTTCTTTAATCGTTTCATGAGCAGCATCAGGATCATGCTGGGTTGAGATCAGTACAGTATCTGCGCGAACGGGCTTTCCATCCCGGTATTCCACCGTGACCTGTGATTTGCTATCCGGTCTGAGAAAGGGCAGTTCCCCCCTTTTTCGTATCGCAGCAAGCTCTTGGACAAGCCGGTGAGCCGTATAAATGGGGAAAGGCATATACTCTTTGGTTTCGTCACAAGCGAAACCAAACATCATGCCCTGATCGCCTGCACCTTGCTCTTTGAAAAGTCCTTCTCCCGCAGTCACGCCCTGCGAGATATCTGGAGACTGCCGGTCAAGAGCGGTGAGGACAGCGCAGGTGTTCGCATCAAAACCAAGGGTAGAGTCGGTAAAGCCGATGTCGCGGACGACCTGCCGGGCGACGTCCATATAACTAATCTGCGCACGTGTAGTAATTTCTCCGGCAATGACCACCATGCCGGTTTTAACCAGTGTTTCGCACGCCACTCGGCTATCTGGGTCTTGCTCTATCAGCGCGTCGAGGATGCCGTCAGAAATCTGGTCGCACATTTTGTCCGGGTGGCCTTCTGACACTGACTCGGATGTGAATAAATATTCTTTCGCTGCCATAATCTCATCTCCTTGGAACGCCGCTGCTCGTGCCTTTCATAGCAGGGCGCATCTAATAGAATCCCTTTCTGAGCGTCAAGGGGTGGAAAACTCTGACTATGGTAGGATCAGTTGGAACAGTTCTGTAGTACGGTGCCGCAAGGCCGGAGTGTTATTCCTCGTAAAAGCGATGTTCTACAACGGCCGTCAGGGCCGCGAGGGCTGCCTTCGCATCGATTCCGTTGATCTGCACCTCGAGAAGACTGCCTTGCGGGGCTCCGAGTGTCAAGAGATCGAGAACGCTACGACCGTTTGCGGTACGTCCCGCATACCGGACGCTGATCTCAACCTGGAGACCTTTCAACGCCTTGACAAATTCTGCTGCTGCACGCGTATGTAGACCGAGCGTATTGAGAAGGGTCAGCCGCGTCTGAACGTGATTTACGGAGGGCATTATGAAAGAGTAGTTTAGCGCTGTAGATCGCGGTGGTGGACGCGGACGGTATAGTCCCACGTCCGGATATGCTTGCCCAATTCTTCTGCAATGGCGACTGAGCGATGCTGCCCGCCGGTACACCCGATCGCGAGTGTGAGATAACTTTTCCCCTCCCTCTTGTGTAGGGGCAGCGTCGACTCGAGTAAGGCGTCCGTATGGTGAAGGAATGCGGTCGTTTCAGCTCGGCTTAGGATAAACTCCGCAACTGCGCTATCAGTTCCGGTTTGATTCCGAAGCGCTTCGATGAAGAATGGATTGGGCAGAAAGCGAACATCCAGCATCATGTCGGCATCAATTGGGACACCATATTTATACCCAAAGGATTGGACCGTAATGCGCAAGGTCATTTGCGGGTTGGTCTGTTGCTCAAGATACTGATGCAGGACCTCCCGGAGTTCATGAACCGTATACGCTGAAGTATCAAGTATCTGATCTGCCCAGTCCCGGAGTCCGGCGAGTCGTTCACGTTCGGTTCGAATGCCCTGAACGACCCCGCCCTTTCCTGCAGCTGGATGCGGGCGTCGTGTTTCACTGAAGCGGCGTACAAGTACGTCCTCAGCTGCTTCGAAATAGAGGATTGCAACATGATGACCCCTCGTCCGCAGCCCATCGAGGACAGCGGGGTATTCATGCAGGGAAACACGTTCACGCAGATCAATGCAGAGCGCTACGCGCCCAATAGGTTCCTTGGTATTTTCGCTGAGTTCGAGAAAACGCGGTATGAGCGTAACGGGTAGGTTATCTATACAGTAGAACCCGAGGTCCTCAAGCACATGGATCGCTGTACTCTTTCCTGAGCCCGATAAACCTGTAATAATCACAACCTGCATAGCTGCACCGTCGCTGTGGGTGCCGTCCTGCACTACAGATTGCCATCTTCCTCAGCAATCATCCGGTGTAAATCGGCTGGGCTACCGCCTTGGAGTAAACGTCCCCGAAAAGCGTTATCTTTTAATAAACGAGAGACCCGGGCAAGGGCTTTCAAATGTACACCCGCAGAATCTTCGGGGGCAACAAGTAAAAAGAAAAGCTTTGTGAGTGCGCCATCAAGGGATTCGCAATCAACGCCGTGGGCGCTCAGACCAAAGACGGCAACCACCTCTTTGAGGCCGGACAATTTTCCGTGCGGGATAGCAATCCCTTCGCCGATCGCCGTCGTGCCGAGACGCTCACGATCAAGAAGAACGGAGACGAGCTGATCAGCATGAACATCTGGGTAATGGTGGGCGAGATGTTCGGCAAGCTCACGTATGACGTCCGTCTTTGTCGTGCCTTGGAGTTGGGGAAGAATGAGTTCTTGTGTAAGGATATCAACGACACGCATAGCAGGATTCCTTGTCCACGGATTAACAGGCGTACTTCCGTTTTGCCGATGGGAGGATTTTGAGATTCTCTCGATATTTGGCCACAGTTCTGCGGGCAATCTTGACATTACTCCGTGCGAGGGTCCGAACGATCTCTTCGTCACTGAGCGGTTTTTGGGTGTCCTCTGTGCTGATGAGTTCCTGAATCTGGGCTTTGACGCTTTCGGCTGACACATCTTGGCCATGCTGGCCTTTGAGTCCGGTCGTAAAGAATTTTTTCAGTGCGTAGACGCCACGCGGGGTCGCAATATATTTCCCTGAAATCGCCCGACTGACCGTTGACTCATGCGTGCCGATATCATGGGCAACATCGCGCAGGACGAGGGGCCGCATGTGCGAGATTCCGTATGTGAGAAAGTCTTCCTGGAATTTAACCAGACTTTCCGTAACCATAAGCAGGGTTCGTTGACGTTGATGAATACTCTTAATGAGCCACGCCGCAGCACGCAGTTTCTCTTGGACATAATCTTTTGCTTCGCCGCCCTGGGTGAGAAGACGGCGGTAGGTGTTGCTCACCTTGAGACGGGGCAAGCCTTCCTCGTTCAGCGTAACAACATAGTCGTCCCCTAACTTATGGACGTAGACATCCGGGGTAACATAGCGAATATCTCCATCTCCATAATTACGCCCCGGCTTGGGTTCAAGCGAGGTGATGAGCTTAACCGCATGCTGGAGTTCTTCCTCTGGGACATTCAACTCTTTTGCCAGACGCTCGAATCGGCGTCCTTCGAGTGCGGGCAGATGGTGTTGGACGATGGTTGTAGTGAGAAGGATCAAGGACTCTTCGACTACATCTTCTTCTCGTTGTGGTGGGTTGAGTTGCAAGAGGAGACATTCTTGGAGATCACGTGCGCCGACTCCAGCAGGGTCACAAGATTGGATAATGCGTAAGACACGTTCAACAACCCCTGGACTGACTGCGGCGCTTTCTGCTAGCTCGTCGGTACTCGCTTGAAAATACCCGTCAACGTCGAGATTTCCAAGAATTAAAGAGGCAATATGTTCTCCCGTTTCCGTGAGATCCCGAAAACGAAGCTGCCAGGTGAGGTGTTCCACTAAGGACTCTGTCCTTGGGAAGCGATCCTCTGGGGCGTTTTGGCGTTCATCGTCAGCATCCTCGTCCCCGGTTGGGGGCAGTGAGGGCATCTCATTATTATTATTATAGCTACTTAAGTACGTTTGCCAGTCAATCTCTCCTTTGTCGTCTTTTTGCTCAGTTTGTTTTGGCTCTTCGCCGTTTGCTCGGCCGTCGTCAAAAATCGGTTCGTCTTCGTTGACGCGTTCGACGACTGGATTCTCTGCCAGCTCTTCATCAATCAAGGTATCGAGCTCTCCACGCGGCAGTTGGAGAATTCTTATGGCCTGCCGCAACTGTGGCGTCATGACCAGTTTCTGTGTCAACTTCTGTGTTAGCCTGAGTTCTAAAGCCATAGGACTTCGACCCTATTACTAGAGTTACTAGAGGCGAAAGCGTTCTCCCAAGTACACTTTTCGGGTCCGACTACTTTCTGTGAGTTCCTGTGGTGTCCCTTCCTCAAAGACGCTGCCGTCACTCAAAATATACGCACGATCGCAGATACTCAGCGTCTCCCGGACATTATGGTCGGTGAGGAGGATGCCGATGCCCTGATTGCGCAGTTGTGTGATAATGTCTTGGATATCGACAACCGAGATCGGGTCGATGCCGGCAAATGGCTCATCGAGCAGCATAAATGCCGGTAACATGACGAGCGCGCGAGAAATCTCGACCCGGCGCCGCTCTCCACCAGAAAGCGAGTCTGCACGGTTCGCAGCAAGATGACTAATGCGCAGATCGGCAAGCAACTGGGTCAACCGCTCCTGGCGTTGTGGCCGCGTCAGGGCTGTAGTCTCCAGAATAGCCATAATGTTCTCTGCAACCGTCAACTTGCGGAATACCGATGGTTCTTGAGGCAGATAGGTGACCCCTTTGCGTGCCCGTTTATGCATGGGCAGAGTAGTAATGTCCTCATCATTATAATGGACGTCTCCTCGGTCAGGCCGGATAATACCGACAATGATGGAAAAGGTTGTCGTTTTTCCAGCGCCGTTTGGGCCGAGTAGCCCGACCACTTCGCCACCCTTGACACGGATGCTGACATCACGCAGCACCGGTCGTTTTCCATATGTTTTCCACAAGCCTGCTGCTTGGAGGACTGGAGTATCACTCACCGAAACGCTCTTTCTTTTTGGTCAGTCTGCCTATTCCGGAATGAGGACCATGTGTGCTTGTCGTTCGCCCTTACCACCCTGAACCACACTCCGTTTCTCGTCGAGAAAAATTCTGACAACCTCACCCGTTATACGGTTGGTTCCTTCTTGGAGGATGGCTTTGCCGCTGAGCGTCACGGTCCGTTTGGTTTCGCTAAACACGGCCTTTCGACTTGTCGCTCTACGCTCCCCCGAAGTAATTTCAACATGACCTTCGGCAATGATCTGCTTGATCTGTTGGCGCGTTGTTGTTGAGGACGCCGGTGTCGGTACGACGTCTTCCCACGTGACGGTTAGCACGTCGCTTTTCAATGTCATATCGCCTTGCACGACCACCACGTTCCCGCGGAACTGGGTCCGCTTTTCCTCGTGGAAGTACTCGAAGCCGTGCGAACGGATGTCAATCGGGTCTTTCCGCGACGTAAGTGAGAACGAATCAGCGAATGTTGCTGTCGGACTCGAAGCGAGTCGAGTCTCTTGTTGGGCGTTTGTTTGTTCTGCGGCAAGAGGTGGCACGGAGAGCCCGAGGGTCAAGGCAGTGATCGTTGTCCAGACCCTCCACCGAGTCCAGAGAAGCATTATCCGACCTCCTGGGTGACCGTGGTCTGAACTTCTGCCTTGAGGGTTAGCTGTTTCGTATCGATAGCAACTGTGTACCCTCGTCCTTCAATCGTAAATGCTTGTCCAACAATATAGATCAACCCTGAAGAGGAAATCGTGTTCTTTTGGCGATCATAGATCGCCTTTTCTGTTGTAAAGACAATATCACTCATCGTCATTTCGACATCGCCCCTGAGTTCTATGGCGCGTAAGTCTTGTGAGCTGCCGTCAAGGTGGATGGTCCCCTCCTGACAACGCAGGGCAACGGCCTCTCCATCATCCAAATAGAGAGACACCTCGGGTGTCTCGATGATGATTTCATTTTTGTCTGGGAAGTAGCGGGCTTGGCGTGCCACAATCTCCCACACTTTTTCCCCGTCCTGCATCTTTACCCGTCGAAACTCGGTCATTCTCTGGACAGTGTCTTCTTCCGTCGACTCTGCTGCTAGCTGGTCGATAAGCCGTGCAGTGTCCGGCTGTTTTCCGACCTGAGAGCCCAGGTAGCCGAGCGTTGTCAGGAGCGCGAGTATCGTCAGGCCGAGAAGGAAGCGAATTTGGTTACGGTTCATAGCGGGACCCCAACACCAGGACACAACGTATCACCTCTCTAGAACCTGCGCAAAGAAGGTGGACAAAAAGCTGACACAAGGAGGGAAGGGTTAGTCCGTTGGGACAACTTTGGAATGGGAAGCCTCTATTTGGCCAGAAGGGGGGGGTTTGAGAACGGTGTCGAGCGCGGTCAGGGTTCGTAAAAGGGGTTCGAGTTGGGCTAAGGGAAAAACTGTTGTGCTGTCACTGAGGGCGCGCTCCGGTTCTTCATGGACCTCGAGAAACAATCCGTCTACGCCTACGGCAGCAGCGGCTCGAGCCAGCGGAGCGATAAACTCTCTCTGTCCACCGGACATGGCACCGAGTCCGCCAGGGAGTTGGACGCTATGGGTCGCATCATAAACGACCGGATAACCACACTGGGCGAGGATAGGTAGGGAGCGCATATCCGACACAAGATTGTTATAGCCAAAGGAGGCCCCCCGCTCCGTCAGAAGAATACGGTGGTTGCCGGTCGAGGCGATTTTTTGAGCGACATACTGCATATCATGCGGTGCCAGGAATTGTCCTTTCTTGATATTGACGGCAAGACGACTCTGGCCGGCAGCTAGAAGCAGGTCGGTTTGGCGACACAAGAAGGCTGGAATCTGGAGAATATCAACGACTTCAGCGGCGGTTGTCACTTCCTGGGGTGTATGTACGTCTGTGAGAACGGGCACGCCAATTTCGCGCTTCACCACGGCGAGAATGGTGAGCCCGTCTTGGATTCCAAGCCCACGAAAGGAGTCATGCGACGAGCGGTTGGCCTTGTCGTAGGAAGATTTATATACAAATGGAATACCCAAGCGACGGGTTAACGAACGAAGTACCTCAGCATGCCGGAGTGCGGAATCCCGGCTCTCAATCACACACGGGCCAGCGATCAATACAAAGGGATTTCCACCACCAAACGTGAGCGGCCCGACGGACACCTCTGGTGGAGAGACTTCTCTTGGGGTCAATGCCTGGCTCCCTCAACGTGCAAAACGGAAGATTCCGGATAGGCGACTCGGTGCTGCAAGGCTGCCTGGATAAAACCGCTAAACAGAGGATGGCACTGGGAAGGGCGTGATTTGAATTCTGGGTGAAACTGCACCCCAATAAACCAGGGATGGTCGCGCAGCTCTACGGCTTCTACCAGTGTCCCGTCAGGCGACAGGCCGCTCAAGATCATGCCTTTTGAAGTCAGCAGCTCGCGGTACGCATTGTTAAATTCGTACCGATGCCGATGCCGCTCTGATATCTGTTTGTGCTTATATAGGCTCAGGGCGAGGCTGTTGTCCGAGAGGACGCACGGATAAGCCCCGAGTCGCATCGTCCCACCTTTGGCGATGATTGCACGCTGCTCGTCCATCAGGGCAATAATGGGGTCGGAAGTCTTTTCATCGACCTCGGTCGAGTTTGCGTTTTCAAGACCGCAGACATGACGGGCGAATTCGACCACCGCCATCTGCATGCCAAAACAAATTCCCAAAAAGGGAATGCCGTTTTCCCTGGCATAGCGAACGGCCGCAATTTTTCCTTCTGCCCCACGTTGGCCAAATCCCATAGGCACGAGAATGCCGTCTGCCTGCTGGAGGGTTTCTGGAAAAATATCGTTTGTCAGTTGTTCCGAGTCAATGTGGGCCACGTCAACGCGACACTCGTTAGCAAAGCCACCATGGGCGAGGGATTCATTGATACTCTTGTATGAATCCACAAGCTCGACGTATTTGCCGACCATGGCGATGCTGATATGGCCGGTCGGATTGCGAACCGTGTGCGCAATTTTTTCCCAGCGACTGAGATTTGGCTCCTTGGTCCACATATTAAGTTTTTCAACAATCCGTTCGTCGAGCCCTTCTTGATGGAAAACTAGAGGCACATCGTAGACGCTCTCGACATCTTTCGCCGTGATGACGTCGCTTTCATCAACGTTGCAAAAATGGGCGATTTTGGCCTTGATAGATGGTTCAAGGTAACGATCTGTACGGCATAGTAGCAGATCCGGCTGGATGCCTACACTGGTGAGCTCTTTGACGCTATGTTGCGTGGGCTTCGTCTTCAGTTCGCCGGCAGCTGAAAGAAAGGGGACAAGGGTAAGGTGGATATACAGGACATGTTCTCTTCCCCAGTCCCAGCGGAGCTGTCGGATTGCTTCGAGGAAGGGTAAACTCTCTATGTCACCCACCGTTCCTCCGACTTCACAAATGGCCACATCAAAGCCCTCTGCGGCAATCAGGATACGGCGCTTGATTTCATCCGTAATATGAGGGACGACTTGGACAGTACCACCTAAATAATCTCCTCGTCGCTCGCGGGCGATGACCGCATCATAGACTTGGCCGGTAGTGAAACTGTTTTTGCGAGTCATGCGTGTCGAGACGTAGCGTTCGTAGTGACCCAAATCGAGATCGGTCTCGGCTCCATCGTCGGTGACGAAGACTTCCCCATGCTGGAAGGGGTTCATCGTGCCTGGGTCGACATTGATATACGGGTCCATTTTGAGCATGGTGACTGTCAGACCACGACTCTCCAAAAGGCCACCGATGGAAGACGCTGCCAGCCCTTTCCCAAGGGAAGAAACCACCCCTCCCGTGACAAAAATGAACTTTGTTTTTCGCCCATCCTTCCCAACATTACTCATAGCAATGCCTCCTCTGCGCGTGCGAGGTCCTCTGGGGTGTCGACCTCAATGGTGGGACGTTCTGTTTCAGTAATACTGATGCGATACCCCCATTCGAGGGCACGTAGCTGTTCAAGCTTTTCTAGCTTTTCAAGGGGTGTAGGAGGAAGGCGGGTGAAGGCCAGGAGAAAATCCTTGCGGTAGACATACAGGCCGATATGGCGATAAGCCAAGACTTCCTGATGTCCTTGCGACAGGGGGCGCTGATCACGAGAAAACGGAATCGGGCTCCGGGAGAAATACAGCGCAAAACCCTTCATGTCTGTGACGACTTTAACAATATTAGGATTAGACAATTCTTTCTCAGTATGGATCGGCGTTTTCACAGTGGCCACGGAGGCATCGGATGTCTCTTGCAGGCTGGCGACTGCGTCCTCAACCATACGTGGGGGAAATAAGGGTAGGTCGCCCTGGACGTTGACAATCACATCGGCGTGTAACGGCTGGGCCGCTTCGGCTAAGCGATCCGTGCCGGTTGGATGTGTTGAGCTAGTCATCGTCACTTCCCCACCAAAGTCTTCCACGGTTCGCGCGATCCGTTGATCATCTGTAGCAACCAGAACGCGAGCGAGACCGCGCACGAGACACGTCCTTTCATAGACGTGCTGAATCATCGGCTTGTTACGGAGTAGAGCGAGGGGTTTCCCTGGGAATCGAGTTGAACCGTAGCGAGCAGGGATAATGGCAACGACCGACACGCTTGGGTGACCTCATGACCCCTCTAGTGAAGCTACCGGGCCATCGGGAGCCTACTATACGTGAGAACCCCGAGAGCGTCAAACCAAGCAGGTTGAATTTGCGGAATCCTCTGTACCGACACTCCGACACACCGGGCGGAGTGGACACTTGGGACAATGAGGCGTGCGTGCGGTACAGATTGTTGCCCCAATATCCATAATGGCCTGGTTGAAGAGGTGCGCTTGCCCTGGCGGAGTAACCTGACGGGCAACTGTCCACAGAAAACGTGGCGTTCGTTGGTGTGGGCCGAGTGTAAAAAACCGTCGCAGGACACGTGCTGCATTGGTATCAAGAATTGCGGCATCCTTATGGAAGGCGAAACTCGATACTGCCCCTGCAGTATAAGGACCGATTCCCGGTAGTTTTGTGAGTTCTTCTGCTTTGCGCGGAAACTTGCCCTTGTATTGGGTGACGATTTGTTGTGTCGTACGTTGGAGGTTGCGCGCCCGGGCATAGTAGCCTAATCCTTTCCAGGCCTTGCGCACTTGGGATTCGTCTGCCTTGGCGAGTTCCTCTGCAGTGGGATATTTTTGTAAGAATTTCTCGTAGTACCGCAGAGCCCGTTGGACCTGGGTTTGCTGCAGCATGACCTCAGAAACGAGAATCGAGTATGGGTCACGCGTGCGGCGCCAGGGCAGATCTCGTCCATGCCGCTTGTACCAGGCAATAAGTCGGCGCTGGAGGGCACGGATCGTCGCCGGGTGAGCAATCCGTGGACTGCTCATCTTCTTTTTGCGCTTTTCACGCTGTTGGGAGCGCGGTAGAGCTTTTGGCATTGTCGGCTCTTGTGGCAGAAACAGAGAGAATAGGAAAGGGGGTGTTCTCCTTGACTCAAACCCTGAGAGTTATTAAGGTGTCGGCGCGTCGCGTGCAGGAGGAAACGCAGTCATGGAAAAACAGGAAAACTTAGAGAAAATGATTGCCAAGATTCTTCACCGTCACTGCGAATTTGGTTGGGCGCATTATTATATCCCGAGTGAGAAATTCCCTCATTTGGTCGATGAGTTGCTGCAGGTATTGCAACCGGTCGAAGAAGCAGGTGAAGACGAACTCGTCAGATTTTTCCTGGGTATGAGGCGCTATACCTCTGAGCAAGAGCGCGTAGGCCAACTGCTTGCCGACTTCCGGGTGCTCAGACGGGCCGGTGCCTCGTCATCGAAGGACGTGCCTTGAGGCGCGCCCTTCTCGAGATGCTGCATGAATGAACCGCAGCGGACCCGGCAGATCGTTGTCGGCCTCCTCTTTCTTTGCTGTCTACTCTACTTTTTGGATCTCGGACGTATTCCTTTCTACAACTACGAAGAATCGAAAGAAGCTTTGATTGTCTGGGAGATGGTGAACGGCGGGGGCTGGATTCTGCCCTTGCGCAATGGGACCGAACTACCGCTCAAACCACCTCTTTTTCACTGGATAGGTGCATTTTTCTCTCTCGTCGTCGGGCAGGTGAATGAATTTTGGGTGCGATTTCCATCAGCCTTATTCGCCACGGCGACCGTGCTCTCTACGTTCTTCTTTGGGCGCGCCGTATGGAATTGGCGGATCGGCCTGCTGGCCGCATTGATTTTGACCACATCTCCGGAGTGGGTACGCTGGTCGATCTACGCCCGGAGCGATATCGTCTTGCTTTTCTTCCTCACTGCTTCCCTGTTTCTCTTCTTTCGCGTGTTTCAAGAACGCGCTGCGCAACATCGCACCCTTGTCCTCTTTTACTGCAGCGTCGGTTTGGCAGCTTTGGCAAAAGGACCGCTTGGCCTTCTTCTACCGAGTGTGGTCGTTGGTGCCTTTCTGTGGCTGACAAGAGAATTGGCCTTTCTTCGCCGTATGCGTCTTGGAGAAGGGGTAGTGATCACGGGCAGTATTGCGGCCTCGTGGTATCTGCTTGCGTTCATGCAGGGCGGGGGTGAGTTTTTCCAACGCCAAATCCTTGATGAGAATATTTTTCGATTTTTCTCTAGCGAGCAAGGCGGCCCCAGCCGGGAGCATCCTTTCTTGTACTACTTGCCAACGCTGTGTGTCGGCATGTTGCCGTGGAGTTTGTTTTTTCCCGCTGTGGGGATTTTTCTGTATCGGGCACGAGACGAATGGCGGGATAAGAAGCGTCTATATTTATTAGTCTGGATCGGGATAGAGCTGCTCTTCTTTTCTCTCGCTTCCGGCAAACGCAGCAATTATATTCTACCAGTGTATCCGGCGCTGGCTTTGCTCCTTGGCCTGTGGTGGCAGGAGTTGACCGAGGGCTCTCGGGCAGTATCCCCATTGATTAAGCGCGTTGCGCGGGGCTGTGCGTTGGCCCTGTGTGGCGTTGGGGTGCTGGTTCTCCTTTTCTTGATTGCCCACGGAATAGGATTTGACTTGGATCATCTGGTCTTGCCTTTCCTCCATCCTAGAGATCAGGCCAATTTGCCCTTGATCGCGAACAGCCTACGGAGTCAATTTGGCGTGGTTTCTATCTGGATCGTTTTGCTCCTGTTTGCGACCGGTTGGTATGTTTGGGGATTCAAGCGTGATCAATGGATGTCTGTCTTTGCCGCACTCACGGTTTCGATCTCTGCGTCGCTGTATTTCACAAATGCCCTTTTTCACCCTCTGATTGCCCAGGAGCGGACGTATAAACCCTTTATGCTCGGCGTTCGCTCAACCGTGAAAGATGCGCCCCTGTATTTTTACCAAGATGCGTCTGACTATGGGGCCATTTTCTATGCGGGTAGACATATTGCCGGCTATCCGCAAGCGCAACTGTCTGAGGAAGATGTGAACAACGTTGATTCGCCGCTCTATTTTTTGGTACGCGAAAAAGACTGGCCAGACCTGGCCGAAACCCATCCGCACCTAGAACGACTTGTCACGAGTGAAGGGAAAGGCCCGGATAAGAAACATCGGCTCGTTCTGGCTGCCTTACTCTCTCAGCGAAACACCGGGCAGAACGATAAAATGGAGCAAAGGGCGGAGCAGAGTGAGACTGACGAGAGTCCTCTGCCTGAGTCTGAGCAAGCACAGCCACAGGGATTTGGGCAGCTTGAGCAAGACGGGGAAACTCCTCCGAATGACGTTGCGGATGATCCCGCAGATGATCCTGACTCGAAAACAAGTGAAGGCATGGACGAAAGCTGAAGGGGAGCCCAGCCCGCGCTGCTTCATTGGAGAGCATTGACATCGTCATCAAGTGGGCAAGTACGTTGGCTGGAAAGTGGACTGGTCAGTTGGCCGTCGAGTAAACTGTTTTGCAACAACGCGCATTCTTCTCTGTATTTCTTCTCGTTCTTTTTTGCATCCTGGTGTATGTATGGGGACTGGGAGATGTTCCCTTTTACACAAAAGGTCAGCCGCGTGAAGCCACGGTTATTTGGGAGATCTACTATAACGGTGAGTGGATTTTACCCCTACGCAACGGGCATCTTATTCCCTCGAAACCGCCTCTCTTTCACTGGTTAGGTACACTGATTTCTCTTGGCTTCGGCCAGCTCAGTGAGCTGACCACTCGTCTTCCCTCTGCACTCTTGGCTCTGCTGGGCGTTCTCCTGACGTATCGGATCGGCGTTGTGCTTTGGGGTGTGGAAGCCGGGCTGTTTGCCGGCCTGACGCTTGCCACTAGTTTCGAATGGGTTCGCGCAGCAACAACGGCTCGGGTCGACATGACTCTGACCGTCTTCATGGTGGCCGCCTTTTTCTCCTTTTGGTCTCTGTATCGGAAAGAAGTGGTGAGTTGGGCCGCAGCGTCGGGATTTTTCTGCCTACTTGGTCTGGCGACATTGGCAAAGGGCCCGATCGGAGTGTTGCTGCCGGGATTGACGATAGGGGTTTTTCTCTGCCTGCGACGCGATGTACGCTTTCTGCGCCATTTGCACCTTATATCCGGCGGACTGCTCTTCGTCGTTGTCGCCGGTTCCTGGTACGCTCTGGCACTCTGGCAGGGTGGTGAGGAGTTTTTTGCCAAGCAGATTATGAAAGAAAATGTGCTGCGGTTTGTTTCCAGCGGCTCAGCTGGAACTGGGCATTCACATTCTTTTTACTATTTCATTCCGAATCTGTTTCTGGGTATGGCTCCCTGGAGTTTTTTCTTTCCTGCGCTCATTTATTTTCTGTATCAGAGTCGGCAGCGTTGGGCTGAGAGGAATTTTACGTATCTGATTGTGTGGATTGCGACGGTTTTCCTCTTCTATTCTGTTTCAAGCAGTAAGCGTTCTGTCTATATTTTGCCTATCTATCCGGCGATTGCCCTGTTGCTCGGCGCATGGTGGCAAGACCTCCGTCAAGGAGAAATCGACCTACCACGTGGTTTTCGCCAATTTATCCAGGTTTCGGGCCATGGGTGCCTCGGAGTTGCTGGGCTCGCTATACTCGGTGTTATCGCGCAAGCTGCGGGGTTTGATCCGCTTGGTATCATTCGACCGTTTCTTCATCCGAAAGATCAGAGTAATCTTCCGCTTTTTACCGGAATCGTAGCCGATTATCCCGTAGCATTTGGCCTGTGGTTCTTGGGTGCGGGTGGCGCGATGATCTTACTCAGCTGGGGACTTCGCCGGCAGGTCTGGGAGCGGGTCTTTGGTGCCCTTGTAGTATTCACTACGAGTATTTTTCTGCTTATTAACCACGTCATTCAGCCCACTATCGCTGCGGCCCGGACCTTTCGGCCCTTTATGGGTCGTGTTGTTGAGCAGGCTGGTGAACAGCGATTATTTTTCTATCGGAGTTTTGATAGCGGAGCGTTGTACTATGCCGACCGGCGTATTCCCTTTTATCTGCCGCGGGGAACCCCAAAGACACGGTATTTCATTCTGGTGTGGGAAGAAGAATGGGAACGGCTCAAAACAGTCGGACTGGGAGAACCGCTCCGCCTTGTTGATACCAGCGAAGGCACGGGTCCGAAGGGCAACCACCGTCTGCTTCTGGTCGAGGTTCCACCGTACGTGGAACTGCCGCCGTGGGGTGACGAGGCGAACGGGTTGATAAATAAAGATGCGATGTAGGGGGACTCCCCCTCGCTTGATGTTTAGTCCCACAAGTCGGGTTAGCAGAGCGTAACCCGACAGTGCGTGTGGCCCTGGACCTTCTTCTTCAAATAGCTTTGCTTACGGCTCCCGTCGATAGCGTGCTGCTTTCGTACAGCGCTAAATCCCAGTACTCTTCTACGCCCATTCCATAATTCTCGCTTAAGGTTTCGATCAAGGCAGTGCACTCTGGCAATTGCGAACACAGGGCCTGATTCCTCTCATTTGTTTCTAAAACGGTTTCACGAGGAAGTTCAATTCCCTGTTTCAGCGCCTTGAGGCTTTGTCGTACGGTTCCTGGGCGGACAGAGTTGCGACGCTGTCTTGATAGACAAGCGCCTGGCAGCGGACCAGTCCGTGGGCTACCTCTTCTTTTCTTATGATAGCTATTATCTCCTCATCGCCTGGACGAGGGGGAGTTGTTCCTTCAGCCACTGTTGTTGCTTGCGCTCGATTTCTGGTGGCAGGGTTAGGGTGTCTTTCTGCATGGGGACGAGGAGGACTCCACGACGTCGCGGCTGCGCCAAGAGTACACTGCTGCTGATCAAGATAGTTACTACAATAGTCAGAGGTAATAGTTTGTGCATTGATGCGTTGATACTACCCCAGGGACTTGTGGTTTCTCTGTGAGGGATGAAGCCGGCGTAAGGTGCGCTGTCAATGAGACGGTATCCACAAAGTTGCACCAACTGCTTCTTTTTACTTTTACACTCTCCGGAGACCAGGGCCCATATCCAGGCGCCGTCACCTTCACGTCTTATGTCCCTGTCTGTTCAGTAGCGCAGAAGAGAATGTTCCTACTCACTCTTAACTCTTCGGTATAGCTCCCGTCGCATGTGAGGCTGCTCAGTCCTTGTCCTCTGGAAACTGCCTCTTCAACCTCAATGTCCTCCGCTTGCAGCAAACATTGGAAGCGGAGCAATCCCACTGACGGCACAACAAAAAAGGGCGGGTTCGAGACCCGCCCCTGTAACGAACGTTGGTAAAGTTAGACCAACAGCGGTGCGATCACCAAGGCCACGATAGACATCAGCTTAATCAGGATGTTCATCGAGGGACCTGAGGTATCTTTGAATGGATCGCCGACCGTGTCACCGACAACGGCAGCCTTGTGGGCTTCCGAGCCTTTGCCTTCACCTTCGATATCGCCCTTTTCAATGGATTTCTTAGCATTGTCCCAGACGCCGCCAGCATTGGCCATAAGAAGTGCAAGCAGGACTCCTGTCACAGTTGCACCGACCAGCATGCCACCCAGCGCGGCTGCGCCGAGTACCAAACCAACGAAGACCGGTGCGATAACAGCAGTCAGACCGGGAAGGATCATTTCTTTGAGCGCCGCAGTTGTGGAGATCTCCACACACCGGGCTGTATCAGGCTTTGCTCCTTCCTTGCCCTCAAGCAGGCCAGGGATTTCGCGGAACTGGCGCCGGATTTCGTCCACCATTTGACCGGCAGCGCGTCCCACAGCCGTCATTGTCAGAGCACCAATGAAAAACGGCAGGATGCCTCCAAGGAACAGCCCAATCATCACCACAGGATTCGTCACAATGATTTGCAGAGGTTCCATTCCAGCCGCCATTCGGGCTTGGTCAACGGTTTGGGTAAATGCTGCGAATAGGGCGAGTGCAGTGAGCGCAGCAGAACCAATGGCGAAACCCTTACCGATAGCCGCAGTTGTATTGCCCAACGCATCTAATCCATCAGTGATCTTGCGGACTTCAGGACCGAGTTTAGCCATTTCTGATATACCGCCGGCGTTGTCTGCAACCGGGCCGTAGGCATCCACGGTCATAGTGACGCCTACGGTAGCCAGCATGCCAACTCCGGCAATTCCGATGCCATATATGCCGGCAAAGTGGTTGGCAACAAAGATGGCGAGACATATCGCGAGGACTGGCAGAGCACAGCTTTCCAAGCCGACCGCCATACCATGGATGATAGTTGTGGCAGAACCGGTCTTGCAGGCCTCGGCGACTCGGAGCACTGGTGCGGCGGATGTATAATATTCCGTGATCAGACCAATCCCGATTCCCACGATGCAGCCGGACGTAACGGCCCAGAAGATTCCGGTAGCGACGGGGAAGACGAGAATAAGAATGAGAGCTGCCACAAGGAACACTCCAGCGGCAATAAACGTTGAATACCGAAGCGCATTCTGCGGTCCTGAGTCTTTAAGAAGTTTCATTGAGAAGATGCCGAGAAAGGAAGCCAGGAGGCCGACGGCTGCCATACTCAGTGGCAGGGCCATTAAAGCGCTCCGCACCGCACCTTCTTCAGCGCCTTCACTTCCCAACCTTGTGAATGACGCGCCGTAGGCTGTGGCACCAATCGCGATCGTCGCGATAATCGATCCGACATAGGATTCAAAAATATCCGCGCCCATGCCAGCCACATCACCCACGTTGTCGCCCACGTTATCGGCGATGACGCCAGGGTTGCGCGGATCATCTTCGGGAATGCCAGCCTCAATCTTTCCGACCAAGTCACTTCCAACATCCGCAGCCTTGGTGTAAATGCCGCCGCCGACACGAGCAAACAGGGCGATAGAGCTGGCGCCCATGGCAAAACCGCTGATGTATTTTGAGGTCGCCGGATCGGAGTACAGGCCAAGCAGGGTACCCACGCCCAGCAAACCCAGGCTAGCGACTGCAAGGCCCATCACCGCGCCGCCATTGAAAGCGACTAGAAGAGCAGCGCCTTCGCCCTCCGCCATGGCTGCTTGTGAAGTGCGTACATTCGCCTTTGTGGCTGCCTGCATACCTAAATAGCCCGCCAACACGGAACAACTCGCGCCAGCGAGAAAGGCAACGCCTGTTTGAACCGCGACTTTCCAAACCAACAAGCCAAAGACGGCTAAGACAAAGATACTCAAGATTTGGTATTCACGTTTGAGGAAGGCCATGGCGCCTTCATAGATAGCATCAGCAATTTCTTGCATGCGTTCATTACCGGCAGGTTGGCTAGCTACATTCCTATAGATACTGAACGCGGCGGCGAGCCCGACAATGCCGAGAATCGCCGCGACGACGGAATTAACAAGCATTTTTCCTTCCCTCCTTGTACTGACGAATGTTGGATTTATGCCCACCACACGGTGAATAGACGCACGAGGGCGACACCCGTAACGGCACGCGGGGAAGATAAACGCTTCTACGAGAAGAGTAAAGGCCCACGCATGTGGGAAACACGCATCAAGAGGGAGCCGGGCAGATCAGAAATGCTAATGAAAAATAAAAAGTCCTACAGGTAAACTTCTTCTTCCTTAACCGGTTGGTCCGACTCAGATGACTAGCCGGGAGCCTGCATTGGTTCGTTGAGGGGGATAGGTTCGTGCGGGCTCGCTGGCCGGCCGGGTTGGTTAGGCAGATTTGGCAGATTCTGGTCAATAAATCATCCAGGCTGCCAAGTTTTCATTTCGTCGACTACGCCACCTTAGCCACAGAGGAAAACCCGGCCGGTATGCAGTCCGGGCGATCGCATGGGCGCCAACCGGTGCGGTCAGAAAGAAAAAGACCAGAGTGAACGTCTCTTTGAGTCCAGATGGGAGCCCTCAGGCGCCCTTGCTGAACAATGCGGCCAAGACCATGTCGGCAACACCCAGGGTGGTACTCTTGGTGGTCGTGTCCGTACGGGAGTAGACGTCCTTCAGTCGTAACCGGCCCAAGGCCCCCCTCAGCAAGAAGAATAGTCCAGCTAGTAAAAAGTCACTAATAAGCAGTTCCATCGAGCACAGTTCCACCCAGCAGATATTTGGCCAAAGAGACAGTAGTGAGAAAAGACAGAAGGTTATGACTAAAGCGGTATCAACATACATTGCCTGTTTCGCCCAAATCGCAAATACTACAATGGCGGCCACGATATTGTTGAGGATGTTGTCCAATGCAATAATCCGTTCTAGAAACGTGGGGCCGATGATTACGCGGTAGGCGCTGAGCGCAATACACACCGCAATTCCGAACAGAACAAATAAGGTAACCGAGTCGATCATTGGGCCATCTCAGGAGGTAGTGTTCAAAACTGTCGTTGGTGGACAGCCTATTCCAATAAGCGCCAGGCTGAGGAGGAAGCCCATCTCCGGTAGCCATGCCCAGGCATATACCAGCTTCTCTCCGGCTTGGACCTCAGGCCACAGGCTGAGGAGGATGAGGAATTGCAGTGCTGGAATCCATGCAGCCTGCTTTCGGAGTGAAGCATGTAAACGCTCCGGTACATGAATGATTGCGCATAAGAGCGGAATGAGAATCAGGCCAGTAAACAGCAACATAAACACGATTTTTGGGAGGATAACTTGCTTTCCGTCTCGTAGGGTGGATCG
Source organism: uncultured Enterobacteriaceae bacterium (assembly GCA_964639795.1). Lineage (GTDB taxonomy): Bacteria > Desulfobacterota > Binatia > Bin18 > Bin18 > Bin18. The sequence goes on from CAZXFE010000003.1 coordinate 32,786, forward strand.
TATTTATACGTTCTTGGCCGTTTTAGGGCTGAATTAATCCAGCTCATCTATAAGACTGATTCGGCACTAAGTGTGTAAAACTAAAAATCTCATACGGAATTTCGTGAGGAAAAATGTTTTCAACGCTGACTACCCAATTGTCTCAGCACAAGAACGGTAGTCAGGTGGTCAGGGTGATGACCTTTCCTTCGGTAATGTAGAGAGCAAACGAGCAGGCAGAGAGATCAGTGGAATAATTCTTTGGCCAAACATGGCTCTTGTCGTTTCTGAAGCTGAATTGGGGGAGCTGCCCCAAAGTGAGAGCGCGGGAACACTGGTGTTACCAGAAGGAAATGCGCGGCTGATAGGAAAATAGGATGAACAGGGTAGCTGGGATTCGTTTTAATTATTATTTTCTCTTCTTGCCATCGTTCGTAGACGACCGTCAGGATCAACACGCGTTCGCAAAATATGAAGTTCTTCCTGTGTTGGGGCTGGGGTGGTTAGAATTTGGCGCGGGGTCTTGAGTGTAAAGCCGGTTTGGGCTTGCACTTGCTCTTCCGTCACTCCGGGGTGGAGTGAGTGTAAGCGCATATGTTTGTCTTCTTCGTCAAAATCCATGATACACAGTGGCGTGACGCAATATTTAGGTCCTCCGCCGGGAATATTTAACTTTTTACGGGCGTCCGCGCCACCACTGCCCCAGCCATAGGCGCTAATGTAATCGCAGCGCTCAACCAGTAAGCGTGGGGTGTGGGAGTTGAGGACTATGTAATAGCGCCCGACGTGGGTGCTGAGCGTCGGGGTACCGACTGAACCAGGACCCCGAAAACGTAGCTTGGAATGTTCTGGTCCTATACCAATCAGGTTTGTATTGCCATGTGGATCAACCTGTACTCCACCAATAAAGAATACGCGTTTGTGCCAGTGCTTGACGTTGTCAAAACGATGGCCGGTATCACTGAACGACTCTGCCCAACGCACGACCCGATTGTCCCAGCCAAAGGCAGGCATGGGCAGAGAGTGCATGTCGGCAACATTCATCTGCGTTCCAAAAAAGATCAGCTCTATATTCGGGCCGTGCATGAGATGTGCTAAGCGCACTGCGGCCTCAACAATGGGCATAGCCACGCCGACCATGAGATGTTCTCTGTCTTTCAAGTCACGGGAAAGAAAAACTGCCATCAGTTCTTGGGGAGAAAAATCGCTCGGCATAGTGTGTCCTTGAGACGCTGTCTCCCCTCCGCAATTAATACTCGTGGAGCTCGAGCAGTCGTGAAATTCCGATCTGCTCCAGATAGTCGACGTGCGTTTCGGGCTCTCGACAGTATTGCGAGAGATAGGCGGTTAACGCGTCTGTGTTCCCGTTTGCGGCTGCGACTGAGGCATCCAGATAGCTTTTGAGATGAGCACTGTCCTGGACGTAATAACCACGGCTATAGAACGGATGCGCACCGTATGGGACACGCACAATCGCATCTGCGCCAGCAACCGTCGTTGCCCACGGATCTTTGCGGATTTCTTCGTTAGAGACCACCTTCTCTACTTGGACGATAGTTCGATCCGCTGCGCGGTGCATGAACAGATCAATCCAGCCCGGTCCTCCCAAGTGTTGGACATTGCCATAAACATCAGATATCGCGGCATGCAAAAGGGTGACATCCGGCTTGATGGGTGGTACGGCCAGCAGTGTTTCTCCGTTGATCGGGTCGGTGAAAACCTTGAGGTCCAGATTGACCTCAGGCAATGAGGTGCCCACTCCGCCACGCCAGGGCACAAAGGGAAGCAATTGAGCTGCGGCCTGCAGACCGGCGGTCAGGATGCCTTCTTCGCATTCCCAAATTTCTATTTCTCCCTGTTCAGCCGCATGCCGAAACGCCGGTGCAACCGGAACGCCAAAGCCTCCACCCGCATAGTAGCTGACAACCTTTTTGACACAGCCGGCTGCGATCAGCATGTCGAGCGACATGCCGGCGTCAACAAGAGTGAGGTCTCTCACTCCGCGCCGGATAATCTGGCGTAGGAGCGTCATGGGAGGTGGAGAGCCCACGGCGATGGTCATGCCATCTTCGACCCAGCCAGAGGCCTCGACTTCATTAATAACCTGCGAGGTGCGTTGTCCTGCTTCCACGTGTCATCCCTATCTGGTGCAGAGAGAAAAGTAAAAGACGGCATGGTATCATATCCGAGCCTGGGGTATTGTCCTGCTCAAGACCTTTTCAGGGATTTTGCGCAGGACAATGAAAGAGGAGGAGGCTCTATGGCTCAGAATGATCCCGTTGCCGTTATTGCTGGAGTTGGCCAAGGTATTGGTGCACGTTTTGTTGAGACCTTTGCTCAGGAAGGCTACCGGGTTGTCGGTCTGGCTCGTAATCAACAGTCGCTCGATCACATTCAGACGGCGCTCGGTACTCTGGCCGGACGGTGTAAATTTTGGGAGGCTGACATTACCGACCAGGCCCAGGTCGACGCGGTCTTTGCCCGTGTCCGGGACGAACTAGGCCCCGTCCAGCTCCTGATTGCAAACGCCGGAGGAGGCGCAAAACGTGGCTCGTTCCTTGATCTTTCTGCACACCAGTTTGAGCGGAGTTTGCATGGACAGGCGGTTGGCCCATTCTTATGTGCCAAACAGGCCATCCCTGACATGCTAGCCCATGGCGGGGGAACGGTGGTCTATATCGGGGCAACGAGTTCGGTCAAAGGCTATGCAAAATCTTCAGGCTTTGCGCCTGGGAAATTTGCCCTACGTGCCTTGGCGCAATGTAACGCCCGCGAGTTCGGCCCGCAGGGAATACACGTTTTCCACGTGATTATCGATGGAGGTATTGACAGCATACCGTTAGGCGAGTCTAGGGAAGTTAAAGCGGGAATGCTCGATGCGCGTGCTATTGCCCGTGTGGTTGCCCAGGCTGTTGCCCAGCCACGCGATACCTGGATGCACGAGTTTGATATCCGACCGTCGCTGGAGAATTTTTAGAGATAGGCCGACGGCGGCTGAGCTAGCTCAGAGTCCGCATCCCAATATAAATCGCGGTGAAGACAACTAAAAAGACGATGCCGGCATAGCCGAGCAGCTTCAGCCAACGCGGTGGATGCGCTTCGCGCGGCATATGCGAGCTGAAGACAAGACGGTGATTCGCAATCGCAATGATCGGTGCCACCAGGAACGAGATAACCGTAGCCAGATCAACTAGCGCTGTAAAATTCGTCAGGAACTGAGTAATAATCAGGTAGCCACCAATCGCACCAATAATAATCCACGCGTTATAGACCGTCCGCCTGTTCTGGCCGTTGGAAAACAATAGCGCCCAGGTACGGTCCATAGCTCTCGCGTAGCCATCGAAGAGTACGAGGGTCGTGCTAAACATGACTGAAAAGGCCGAAGAGGCAATAATAATATAGCTCCAGTCGCCCAGTGTGGTGGTGTAGAGCCGGACGACCTCGTTCGTGAATTGGGTGCCGCTTTGATTGGAGAAGGAGTGGCCTGAGCCGTACATGATGAAGGCACCCAGGGTCATGAAGCACACGGCAAGAATCGCAGTCATTACGTAAGAAATATTAAAATCCAGCAGCGTCTCTCGCATGGTGGGCTTGTATCGGGTCTGTTTGATGCGCTCGAGCGTCCACAGGCTATTCAGCGCTGAGAGATCTAGTGGGGCGGGCATCCAGCCCATGAGTGCAATCAGAAAGGCAAAGCCAGATATCGACCAGATTTCAGATGAGTAAAATGTGAGGGGAGCGATAGGGCCACGCAAGAGTGTCAGAACAAAAGCAGCGATGGTCGAGATAAACAGAACAGTGCAAATGACTTTGATTAGGCTGTCCAGGATACTATACTTGCCAACCAGCAAAATACCGACACACACAACAGAGAGGAAGAGCGATGTAATGCTGGCGGGAATAGTCAGCGCGAGCAGATTGTTCAGCAGGCCCGCTGTGGTAAAGCTGACCGCCGCGATGATGATGAACATCGGGGTGACGGTGATGAACAGATATAAATACAGTGCCCATCTGCCGAATCGCCGATAGCCGTCAATCAGGCTTTCCCCGGTGGCGTTGGCATAACGTGAGCCATATTCGAACGACGGGTATTTTAAGAGATTGGCAATCAGAATCGCCCACAGCAGCGCGTAGCCGTAAGTCGCGCCAGCCCGCGTCGACTGGACCAAATGCGAGACGCCGATAGCCGTGCTGGCAAAGAGCAAACCTGGACCGAGTGTTAGGAGAAAGCGAGCGAATTGGCCGTCGTTTTCTCGCGTTGCCGTTCTCTCTCTAGTAGAAGTCGCTTGTGTGTTTTCCATAGAAAGCCTGATATAAAAATTCCTTGAGTTTTGGTTGCAGCAGAGAAACACGACTCTTTCTTGCCTGTCAAGGAAACGGGGAATATGAGTTGGCTCGCTTACTTAGCACGAGAGAGCAAAGAAAGCTGTTAATGATAGATCTGGCTGAAATCCTCCAGACCATCCCTGATTACCAAGAGTTCCTAACCCTAAAAGAACTGCATAATAGTTCCGTCGAGCTCGTCGCAGAGTTTCCAGAGGTCGCGCGACTCCAAAAGATAGGCGTGTCTACGGATGGACGTCCGATCGAACTGCTGACCATCGGACACGGCTCGCGTGCGGCCCTTTTTCTCGGGGTTCCGCATCCCAATGAACCCATTGGTACTCTCAGCTTGGAGTTCCTGAGCCGTGTGTTATGTGAGCGGCCCGATCTCAGAGAGCGGCTTGATTATACCTTTTTGATCGTCAAAGTGAGTGACCCGGATGGACTGGCGCTCAACGAAGGCTGGCTCAAAGGCACATTTTCTCCGCTTCAATATGCCCTTAACTATTATCGGTGTATGGCCCAAGAACAGGTGGAGTGGGGCTTTCCCATTGACTACAAGACACTGCACTTCTCCAACCCGCCGGCTGAAACACAGATCGTCATGCAGCTTATGCAGAACTACCGTCCCGGCTTCTGCTACTCGCTGCATAATGCCAGCTTTTGTGGGGTGTATTTCTATGCCTCTCAGTGTTTTTCTCGACTCTTCACTCAGCTCCAGCAGCTTGTTGCCGACCAAGGCTTAGCGCTTCACCAAGGTGAACCAGAGGTGCCGTATATTCAAGCCTGGACTCAGGCTGTGTATCCGTTCTTCGGAGTGCAAGAAAGCTACGATTTTATGGCCCAGCATCTGGATCAAGATCCGGCGGCACTCATCGCGACCGGGACGAGTTCAGCCGACTATCTCATACAACTAGTTCCAGAGGCATTGTCGCTTGTGTGTGAATTGCCCTATTTTACCGACCCTGCGCTGGAAAATACGAGACCGGCAGGCATCTCGCGTCGTGACGCCATGGCTGAAGGGATGAATCGTATTGAAGAAACACTAGCGCTCATTGAGCGACATTTCTTTGCTCTCCGGTCCTTGGCTCTCAAGGATAGACTTCCTTCCTCGCGTCTCTTCCGATCTGTGTCCGATTATGTGCAACGAACGCCTAAGCGCCTGGTTGCGCAACGCAGACAGCTGGAAACATCGTCTGCCTATGAGGAAGAAGCGACTCATGCCCAGGCATTTGATGCCACAGTATGCCGCAGTTTGCATCCCACACTGTATCTGGGTGAAGTGTATCGTTTAGCGAAAGAGGCTGGGGAAGAGAGTAGGGCGGAGGAAATCCGTACACAGGTAGAGCTACGGATCAGACACCTAGAGGGCGAGAGTCATATTGAAGTCTTACCTCTCAAGAAGCTGGTTGCGGTTCAGGTGGGCAGTGGGCTGCTGGCCATGCTGACGGAAGCGTCGTGTGCATGACACCTCTAGAGCCACTAACTAAACTCCGTCTTGTCCAGTGGGCCTGGATACCTGCCTTCGCAGGTATGACTCAACAACGACTGTCATTCCCATGGAAGCGGGAATCCAGGCGGGTGGGGCCGGGGAGCTCACAACGTACTTGAAGTAGGTTTGTTAGGCGTCCTTAGGCATACTGAAAAAGGGGGAAGCGATGGAAGCCGGGAATAACCAATATACGACTGGTATCCAGCAGGTGGAGGAAAGACTGCTGGACTTTCTACGTACGATCGAAACACATCAGGAAAAGATGTTTGTTGCCCGGCTTGCCGAGCAGAACTCACAGTTGCAGGAGGATGTGGGTGAGTTGTTCGAGGGGCTGAAAACGGATCTTTCCGCGCTTGCTCCAACCGGAAGATTGCAAGACTTCCACGAAAAATTTACCAAAGCGATTGAGCATTGCGCCGACTCCTATCGGTTCTTTTTGCTTTTCACCGGGCAAGAATCCGGCATGAATTTCTTGAAAGCTCGGCACGAACTCTGTCGAGGCAAACATCTCTTATACGAGTTGCGGGCTGAGCTTCCGACCCTGCAGGAATATTGGGTCCTGCCTGACGCTCTGCCTTCTCTTGTCGCTTTAGAAACGCAGATTCCAGGGCTGGAGGTCCCTGTGGGGATGATCCGCAAAGAGGGTGAAGACCAGCGATCAGCCTACTCGCTATACGTCCCCGAGAATTACACGCCGCAAAAACAGTGGCCTCTGATTGTCTGCCTGCACGGTGGATACAGCCGAGACGATGATTATATTTTGACCTGGATACGGGCGGCAAAAAGCAAGGGATATATGGTACTCTCGCCCAAATCGATGAGGGAAACGTGGTCGGCCATCCGCTTACCTGGTATTGCGCCTAATCCCGCGCTGGATCGTCGCTCTATACGGATGATGTTGGAGGAGGTCTGGGGGACTTATGCGGTGGACCGTAGTCGGGTCTATCTAACGGGCTTCTCAGACGGAGGGATTTTTACTTACGTTTTAGGACTGGCCTATGCGGATCTGTTTGCGGGGATAGCGCCGGTGTCCGGCCGCATCCATCCGGCTGCTGATCACTTCGTCAGACGTGGTCAAGGCAAAGACTTGCCGATCTTAATCGTGCACGGTGGGCAGGATCCCATCTTTCCTATCGAGGTGACACGGCAGGTCAGAGACGTATTCGTAAAATTCGGCTACGACGTGACCTATCAGGAGTTGCGAGACTGGGGACACGCCTATCCCTACTCCATCAATGAGACCATTGTGTTGCCCTGGTTTGATGGGCTTGGGGCAAAGTCCAAGTCGCCAGCTTAATACAGGGACATCCGCACACAGGCGGCGGCTTGTTCACCCTAATATGGGCCGGTATCGGTGGGGGATATGGGGAAAAATCCTTGGCCCGATCACGCGGCCATTCTGGTGGCAGTGGGTGTCGATATGGTTTATCCCGTACTCGATACTGAGATGGGCCAAAGAGCGTCGAGACTCCGTGCGGAGGCCGCGTGGCTATCTCGTTATCGCCTCGTTCTTAGCCGCCTAAATCGCGATCTATTCCATCTTCGAGTCGATTCATGAACTACAGCTGAGTCGGGCCTTCTTTGAACGCAACGTATTTATGACGATGGTGTCCTCGGGCAAGAGCGGGTCATTCATAGCCACTATGTAGACGTTTGGGCCGTTCCAGAACCGAGCAGTCTCGTTCAAACCCGTTTTTCTCGCCCCATGGAGTTGGTTTGGATCAGGCACGCCGAACAAAGATCTGCTGGCATTGTGGGCGCGGAACTACTTGGAGACCTGTACCACTGAGACGTGCGGGATAGAAGACAGAGACAACCCCGTCAATTCTGCCCGTATTGATTTGCGCCAGGCCAACCTGAGCGAGGCCAGACTGGCGGAAAAGCAAGTGAAAGAACTCGGGACGTACGAAGGCGGGAAGCTACCGGACAACCTGAAGCATTTGGAGCACTAATTCGTGGAGCATGGTCGTTTGGTATTGGTGAGGGGGAGGCGGGGACGGAATATTGGGATGTCGTTGAAGGACGAGCGGACGTTTTTGCGCGCAAAGTTGATGACCTGTTCTAGCCCGCCCAACGAGAGAAGATATTAAACAGTCGCTGGCCGATAATGCCGATAATCGGCGGAAACAAAATGCTCGGCAGGAACCGGGCGGCTGTAAACGGCCAGCCCAGAAACGGAATTTCCCAGATCAATAACCGCGTTGGAGAAAGCAGGGTTTTGGCCGTAATAAAGGCCAGCAAGGGTCCCACGGCAACGCCTTGTTTGATCAACGAAGCGGCTATTGGGAATACGACATACGGTCCGCCCGGCATCACAAGTCCGATGAGCCAGCCAAGCAAGATCCCCTTTGTGCCGGACTGTTCGCCCATCCATTTAACCAAGACTTCACGCGGAAGCAGAACGTTGAAAAATCCGGCGAAACAGAATCCGAGCAGTAATGGTAGCCAGACCTGTTGCAGTAGGCCAAAACCAGACTGAAGACCTTTGAGGGGCAGGTCGGGGCTTTTGATAAAGGCAATGGTGGCCAGCGCTAAAGTGAGGCCGCCTAGGATGAGAATGCCGGCATTCATGCGCTTCTTTCCTTTTTCTTGGTCTTTTCCGGGCGAGCCGCCGGCCATCTGTAGCTGCGCTTCACTCATGAGCGAGTGGTGCGAGTAAATTGAGTAGAGAGGCGCTGGCTAGTGCGCAGATCGCGGTAGACGAGATCGGTGTTTGCCTGCGGGGCTTCTTTGGCTGCTTTAAGCACGACGTCATGCAAAGGTGAGAGGCCGCACACTGGATCCGTTGCCGCTGCATCTCCCGTCAGCAGAAATGCCTGGCAACGACAGCCGCCAAAATCGACCGTTCGCCGCTCACAACTGCGGCATGGTTCCTGCATCCAATCCTCGCCACGATAGGCGTTCAGCGCAGGTGAGTCTTGCCAAATCTCGGTGAGGGATTTGTCTTTCACGCTCTCAAAGGTGAGGTGAGGAATCGCGTGTGCTGCATGACAGGGTAAGACTTCTCCTGTGGGCGTGATGACCATATAACTGCGCGCCCAGCCGCCGGAACAGGCTTTGGGCTGATCGCCAAAGTAGTCGATTTTGACAAAGACGATCTCCATGCTGCCTTGGTAGCGTTTGCGTGCCTCCCGTGCGAACTGTTCCGCCCGGTCATACTGCTCACGCGCCGGCATGAGCGCCGCACGGTTTTTCAAGGCCCAGGCATAGTACTGGGTGTTGGCCAGCTCCAGTCTTTGTGCGCCAAGCTCGGCGGCTTGCGTAATGATCTCCGGCACTCGGTCAATATTCAGGCGATGCAGATTGATGTTAATCGTCAGCGGAAAGTCGAGCTTTCGTATCGAATCAGCAATAGCCAGTTTCTTGTCATACGACGGCATGCCGGCAATCGTATTCGCCGTGTTCCGGTCAGTATCTTGGATACTCAACTGAATATGTTCGAGCCCGGCAGTCTTAAACTCTTTGAGCTGGGCTTCATCTAACAAGGTCCCGCCAGTAATCAAGTTCGTATACAGATCGCACGTATGGGCCTGACGAATCAGGGGCAGAATGTCTTTACGCACCAGCGGCTCGCCGCCTGAAAAGTGGAGCTGAATCACACCGAGATCGGCGGCCTCGGTGAAAGTCTGACACCACTGCTCCGTACTAAGTTCATCCAGCATGGTATGGAATTCAATCGGGTTCGAACAATAGACGCACTTCAGCGGACAGCGGTAGGAGAGTTCGGCAACAACGGTATAGGGACGCGGCGGTCTCATCCGATGAGGTCTCATTTTATGACTCAGACTCGATCTCCAGACCAGTCTCTAACAGACCACGGTTATGGATACGAGTGAGCAATTCGACGACATGTTCTACAATTTGCTCGCGCTTTGTCTCAGAGAATTTCTCAAGTAACGTATCAATGATGTCCGTTACGCTGCGGTCGCCATCACACAGCTTGAGCACTTCTGCTGCCGTTTGATTGAGCACGAGCGCGGCTTCTGGGAAGACCAGCATGTACTGGTTTTCCACCTTGTCCCAGCGCAAGCGGGCTTTTGAGGCCAATCGAGGTTGCCAAGAGTACAGTCTGTGTGGCCCGTCAGCCATTGTAGATGATCTTTCTCGTGTTGGCGAGAAACTTTCCTATCCCTCCCAGAAGGGCGGTTTGAAGCCGGGACTGACATGGGCATAGTACACCGCGTCAAGCAGACTCCACAAAATATTACACTTCGTCCTGAGTGCGGCTATAGCCTGTTCTTGGTGCTCTCGGGTCGGACAGTTTTTAATGACATAATCCAGGCCATACTCAACATCACGTGGAGCTTGCTCGAGCCGGGCGCGAAAATATTCGAGACCTTGTTTTTCGACCCAGGGATAGTGCTCGTCAAAGGCGGGGAGTCGTCGAGCCATCAGCGCGGGTGCAAAAAGCTCGGTCAGTGAGGAGGCAATGGCTAACATTAAGGACTGGCTCTGCACAAGAGTGAGATAGGCATCAACCGCAAAGCGTACCCCTGGTAAAACATACCGAAAGCCAGTTACATCTTCACGTGGGAGTCCGGCTGATTCACCCAGCACTAGCCATTTATGAATCCCACCTGGATCGCTGCCACGGCCATCGTGATCAAGAATACGCTGTATCCATGCGCGCCGGACATCTGGATCGGTGATGCGGGCCATGATGGCCGCATCCTTTCTGGGGATCATAGACTGATAGTAGAAACGATTTTCAACCCAGGCTTGCAGCTGTCGCCTGCTCAGCTTGCCTGCATGCATCAATACATGAAAAGGGTGTTTGTCATGATACCCCTGTGCGCCTATGGCCCGGAGTCGTTGCGTAAACTCCTCGGGGCTTAATACCTGATGTTCTGGATGTTCGGCTCTGTGTATTGTGCTCACTGCTCACACCTCGAAGTCCATGCCATCGAACGCAACTTCCCAGCCGGCTTCTCCGACTGCATGACGTTGTGGGGAATCCTCAATGACCAGCGGATTGGTATTATTCAGGTGCGTATATATTTTTCGTACATTGCGGAGGTCGGCGAGTTTTTCCAAACTGCCGTCGGACCCACTGATCGGGACATGGCCCATCGAAAATGATGTCTTTTGAGCCAGTCCAACAACAATCATTTCCTCGTCAGTCCAGCACGTGCCATCGATGAAGAATACATCGCAGTCGCTGAGTCGAGCTTTGACCGTCTCATCCACCTGGCGTACTCCGGGCAGGTACACGAGTGAGCGTCCACTCTGTGCGTCAGTGAATCTATAGCCTAAGGACGCCTCGTTCCAATCGTCAACTTGACCCAGGAGATAGGCCGGCGCGCGGCCCGGCACAGTAAACGCTTGGTACCGTATACCGCTGGGTTTGTCATCAACGCCGATCAGGTCGTGCTGGCCGGACAGTGCGACCGTCTTCCAGGTGCAGCGGGGCGGACCACAAACGGTTTGAAAGATCGAATTGCTTTCCATGATCCAGCCGTGAACCTGCTGAGTTGAGTACAGATATAGCGGCTGGGATTCTCTGAGGGTCAACAGCCCGGCGATGTGATCTACTTCGGCATTGGTCAGCAGGACCGCCTGAATAGGCGTATGGCGTGGAACGTCTCGTGGAGCCAGACCGTCAAACGCTCCGATTTGTTGGCGAATGTCCGGGCCGGCATTGATGAGGTACCAGCGATCGTTATCGGCACTGATAGCGATTGCCGACTGAGCGCGCGGGCTGGCGTTGAGAGTCCCAGCACGCAGCCCGCGACAATGATTGCAGTTGCAGTTCCACTGGGGAAAGCCTCCCCCAGCTCCTGAGCCTAGTACGCGAACTCGCACCCTATCGCCCCTCTTCCAAAAAACTCGGACGGTTGAAAAAAAAACGGGCTTCTCCCTGAAGATGGGGAAGCCCGTTCAAAGCAATCCTGTATAAAGAAATTACTCGGAAACGAGAATATACATGCTGACTTCGGCGTCCATTCTCACTTCGGTAAATTCGGGTTTTTCCCACGTCATGATGAGTTACCTCCTTTTTGCTTCACGTACTTTACCCTACCATAATACCCTTGTCTAGGTGCAAGTGGCCCAAAAAAGAAAGGTCGGCCGGCGCGGTACTGTTTTGTTGGTTCATAGTAAGCAGAGATTTGACTTTTTTGCAAGAAGCTAGGAAAATTTCTCAGCGTGAATTTGAGCGCAGCGCAACCTCCCAACTCAACGCCCAAGGAAGAGATTCTTCGTTTCGCTTCGAATGACAGAACCGGGTGCCTATGGTTTATTTGGATAGCCACTAAGAACAGAGAGCAAAAGATAATGAATATCCAAATTTTCGGTCTCAAAAAGTGTTCCGACTCTCGCAAAGCGCAGCGATTTTTTAAGGAGCGGCAGATCCGTTTCCAGTTCGTTAATCTGAGTCAAAAAGGCTTGTCAAAGGGGGAACTTCGGTCGTTAGCCGCGCGCATCCCGCTCACGGAATTGATTGACCGTTCCGGACCTCGTTTTGTTGCGAAGGGGCTTACCCATGCCTCACTGAATGGGGGCAGGATCGAAACGCTGTTGCTGGAAGACCCACTGCTCGTTCGGACTCCGATAGTCCGTAACGGCAGAGAGGCCACCGTTGGGCATTGTCCCGGGATATGGAAGACGTGGCTGGAGAACGGATAGGAAACGTTAGCCCAGTGGCTCAGGGGCGTGTGGGATTTCGTGCCACTGGTTGAGGTCATGGCCGTAAATAATCGTAGACCCCTGTTTATCTCGAAGATCGCGTAAGGTGCCGAGCGAACGGTACATTTCGTCCTCGTTGACTGAAATAGACGGCAGCATGTTTTCATCCATATTTCGCTTAGTGTAACACGCATCTCCTGTCACCACGATGTCCGTACCTTTTGTGACCCGAATGCGCAAAGATTGGTGACCTGGGGTGTGTCCGTGGGTGGGGAAGAGGACCAGCGTGCCGTCGCCGAAAATATCCATTTCACCGTCCACAGGTTGGTAGGTAAGTGGATGGTCATAGTCTTTGGGGTCGAAGAACGATTTTTTCGCCAGCTTCGGATCTTTCGACGCGTCTAATTCATTTTTCTGTACCAAGAAGGTTGACTTGGGAAAGAACTCGTTTCCGCCCGCGTGATCAAAGTGGAAGTGCGAGTTGATGACATAAGTAACGTCGTCAGGGGTGAGCTTGAACTTGGCCAGCTGGCTGACAATCTCTTCGCCTGGCTTTGCGCGAGGGATAAAGGTCTTGGCGATGTCGCCCAAGCGACCGTTGGGGTCGTCCATACACTGACAGTGCACGCCCGTGTCAAAGACCACATTGCCCTTGGGATGGGTAATCAGATAGCTCGGTACCGGAATAATAATCTGTTCACCCTGCTCGTCTTGAGGAAAAAATATTCTGCCGTCGAACTCGAGAAATCCAACCGGCATGGAAAAGACCTGAAGCATACTTCCCTCCTCTATCCAATTATCTCACTATCCAGTGGAGCAAGCATAAAAAAAGCGAGTCTCACGACCCGCCTTTATCAACTATGGAATCGAGGCTTATAAGCTCCGCTTTCCACGACGAAGATTGCGACGACTGCCCTTTGGCTTTGCCCCGCCGCCCCTTGGTCCGCCTCTTGGACCGCCAGATGGTCGGTCCCTATCGCTAGAAAAATTTGAGGGGCGTCGCTGTGGACGGTCTTCTGCCTCGTTCACACGGATCGCTCTTCCTCCGAGTTCGTAGCCATCAAACCGTTCAACAGCTGCGGGAATAGATGCGGCGTCTGTGTATTCGACGAATGCGAATCCTCTTGGCCGACCGGTTTCACGATCGGTCGGGAGAAAGACTTCGACTAGCTCACCAATCTCAGAAAAAAGAGTGTTGAGCTCACTCTGCGTGGTGTCGTAGCTCAAGTTCCCAACAAAAACCTTAGTACCGATGATGACCTCCTCTTGGTCGATCCACATCGGTTTGAGTCGACGTGGACTGAGTCCTACCTGTTACAGCCATATTGATATGCTATATATCTATGAGCCGAACTGGCGCAAAGAATTGTGCAGTATGGATCGAAACGGACAGAAATGCAACCCGGATAATGCACCGTCCTATTGAGAGAAGCAGCGCATTTTTCAATTGATACGGTAAATTCTATACGCATACTATGCTCTTTGTTCTTCCTATAGCCAAACAATCCAGGCGTTTAAGAAGGTCGCCATAGATATCGCGTCCAGCGTCCTGGGACTGGCTAGTCAAGCTTTTCTTCGTGATGGACGGCCTCGTCTACTCAGAGGTGGATTGACGCAATAAAACCATTTATTTTGGTATCAAGGACTGGCCGGGATTCCTCCAGATTTTCGATGAAATGCTGGCGTAACCGTGCCCGCCGCGTTGCTAATGGTTCGTTTTCAATTGCAGTTATTCACGTCCCAACGAATAGCCCTTTTCGGTCAGGCCGAGTTGCAGATTACTAAATTCGGTGGCAGGCTGCCCATTTGTTCTAAGATATAGATGCAGGTCCCCCCCCTGATCGCACATATTGGTGATATCAGCCTGCACCGGAAAAGTGTTGACGCCTTCGTCACGCAGCATTTGGACCATATCGAATCTATCAACATACCTGTGGTTGAAATGCACGCCGACCGAAGCGGTACCGTTCAGCCCAGCCGAGAGGGCAAACGCCTGACCTGGACTACTGTCCTTGCAGGCTCCGGTTCTGAGCACCGGCTTGCCAGTAACGCCGACCCGATGTTCTTCGTTGAATCGTAACTTCTCCGCATGGACTGAGAACGTCATAAGGTCCTCCTAAAGATTGTGAGATGCGGAAAATGTAGGATGAGTTGGAGGAGAGCGAAAGGCACCAGTAAGAAGGGAGTGAGCGATCCTTCAGCATTTAGGCAGGACTCGGCACAAACCGAGGATGCAGTCTCGCAGGTTCTCTACCAACGCAACAATCTCATGCGCCCCAGCATCCCGAAGTTCGACCTGCGAACCAAAACCCCACAAAACACCAATTGATCCTAGTCCGTTTGCACCAGCGCCAAGAATATCGTGGGAACGATCACCGATCATGACTGCGTCTTTTGCTGAGATTTTTTCTTGCTCAAGGACGTAGCGAATAAGATCTGGTTTGGTGGCGCGTTCGCCGGACAGCGCTGAGCCGTACACGCGACGGAAATACTGATCCAGCTCGAAGTGCTGGACGATCTGATCGGCAAAGACTTGCGGTTTGGAAGTAACGACTAACACGTCGAAACCGTCGTTTTGTAGAGCTGCCAGGGTCTCAGGGATGTCCGGGTATACTTCATTCTCGAACAATCCCTCGTTGGCAAAGCGCTTACGATACAGTCGTACCCCTGCGGCAATTAACGCTCGATCAGCGGTCTCGAGAATTTTTCCAAAAGACTCAGGCAGTGGGGGACCGATGAACTGCTCTAATGCATCGCCATTCCACGCCGGACGCTGAAGGGCTTCCAGCGCATACTGAAAACAGCGCACGATGCCGAGCCGCGGATTGGTCAAGGTTCCATCAAGGTCAAAGAAGAGATGCATCAGGACGATGCGTCTGTCGATGTAGACGCGCTCAAAGGAAACGCTCGCATGAAAGTCAAAAATGCGAGTGTAAAAAGTGCAAAGAAGCCTACCAGCATCCCTAATTCAATCCATCCCAGTGGCAGGGCGGGTTCATGCCAGATTGAGGGCACGACCAGGATATAGCGTTCGAGCCACATGCCCACGACAACGATGAGACTCACCACAGCAAGAACAGCGGGTGTGCGTTTCACCCTTTGGAGAAGTAGGAGGGGGAAGGGAGTTAGGAAGGTGAGCAGGAGTACGACAAAACTCATATCCATCCACGGCTCTTCCTTCAGCCGGATCAGGAGAAAGCTGGTTTCCTCAGGCAGATTGCCATACCAAATCGGCAAGTACTGACACCAAAATAAATAGGTCCAGAGTATGCAAAAGCCAAAAATCAGTTTGCCAAGATCATGCGCACGTTCAGGAGGAAAGAGTGCTGGCAGACCGAAAGACGAACGCGCAATAACGGCAATAACAGCCAGCGCTCCGAGCCCGGCGTAGAGATTGCCAATGCAGAAATAGGCCCCGAACAGCGTACTGAGCCAATGCGGCTCTAAGGACATGACCAAATCAAAAGCAATCAAGCTAAAAAGAATTGCATACAGAAAAATGAAAATGGGTGAGAGAACCGTGAGCATGCGTGTCCCGGTCTCTCTATCTTTTGCTTTTTCTTGAGAAGAGAGAGCTGTAATCAAAACGTGTAGCCAACCAGACGCGCGCTGTGTTGCTAGACTGCCATGCGCCTGGAGTGAAGCGTAGAGCAAAGCCAGACCACAGCTGTACAGCACGCCCACGCTGAGCAGGTTGCGAAGAATGAGGAAGGGCTTATTCAGCCAGACCTGTTT
>CAZXFE010000004.1:0-44764 GCA_964639795.1 uncultured Enterobacteriaceae bacterium
CTTGGTTATGAATCCGTCTGGACGGCTGAGCATGTCATTATCCCCAGGCAGTACGTCTCCGTGTACCCCTATAACCCAGACGGCAAACTGCCTTTCAAATCAGATGCGCCGATTATCGATCCTCTGGTTGCCCTGACCTTTATTGCTGCAGCCACGAAAAAGCTCCGACTCGGAACGGGGGTGAATATCCTGCCGCAGATGAGTCCGCTGTATTTAGCAAAATGGGTATCCTCAATTGACCATCTCTCCCAAGGGAGGCTGATGCTGGGGTTAGGTATCGGTTGGTTGCGTGAGGAGTTTGCAGCTATTGGCGTGCCGTTTGAGCGCCGTGGCAAACGGTCGAACGAATATCTGGAAGCACTCAAAGCTGTGTGGACGAGTGAAGAAGTCAATTATCAGGGTGAGTTTATAAACTGGCAAGGCTTTAGTATGCGGCCTAAACCCGCACAGCCTGGCGGAGTGCCGCTCGTGATTGGGGGGATCTCCCAACCCGCCATCCGGCGCACTGTAAAGTATGGCGATGGCTGGTACGTCATTGGTAAAGACCCGGATGACTACCGGACGCATATGCAGGCCCTCGCTGAGGAGTGTGAGCGCCAGGGCCGAGATATCAATGAGCTCGAAATCACTGCCTACTGGAACTATTACACTGAGCGGCTGGAGAGTCTTGGCGTCTACGAAGAACTCGGAGTTCATCGCCTCTTAGTCAATATGCATGCACTCCGCGCGGGCGACGTGACAGTGGCAATGGAACGGTTTGCCGAGCAAGTGATTGCCAAGCACGGATAGCAACGCATCATGAGCCAGGTCACATTTGGAACAACTTTAGGAGGTTTTGGGGCAGGACTCGTTTCTGGGCCAACGTTATGCAACTGGGCCGAGGAAATTGAACAGCTTGGTTTTGATATCCTCTTCTA
Organism: uncultured Enterobacteriaceae bacterium; assembly: GCA_964639795.1. Taxonomy (GTDB): domain Bacteria; phylum Desulfobacterota; class Binatia; order Bin18; family Bin18; genus Bin18. The sequence goes on from CAZXFE010000004.1 coordinate 918, forward strand.
CCGCGACCATGTGTTGTGGCACAGTCCGGTACTCGACCCCTTCACCATGCTGGGCGCTTTTGCTGCGCGTACGACTACGATCAAACTCGGCACTGGTGTTCTGCTGCTGCCTTTGCGGAACCCGACCTTGGTTGCCAAAATGATTGGCACATTGGATTGGTTGTCCAACGGTCGTGCAATTCTGGGTGTTGGTGTTGGAGGAGAGTTTCAAAAAGAATATGAAGCCTGTGGCGTTTTGTTGCGAGAACGAGGTGCCCGTGCGACTGAAGGGTTGCAAGTGATTAAGGCGCTCTGGACCGATTCGTCAGCTACGGTTGATGGACAGTTCCTTCAGTTTGAGAATGCCAATATGGCTCCGCAGCCGCTCCAGAAACCGCATCCACCGATCTGGGTCGGCGGCCGGGTTGATGCCGCGTTGAAGCGTGCAGGGACGTATGGCGATGGCTGGTTTTCATATTTTGTAACGCCAGAGCGTTTTCGTACAAGCTTGGACAAAGCACTGGAGTATTGGCATCAACGCGACGAATCCGCGCGTACCACGTTTACCGGCGGCGTTGTGCTGTATTTCTGCGTCGCCCCCACGTACGAAGAAGCGAAAGCCAACGCCTTGCGCACACTGTCAACGGAATACAACCAATCCTTTGATGCCATTGTTGATAAGTATAGTGCGCTCGGTCCGGCTTCGGAGTGTGTTGCCACGATCCAACGCTATATTGAAGCGGGCGCACAACATATAACTCTTCTACCGGCCGGCCCGTCTGCTGCAACCATGGATCAGCTCCGACACATTGCGGCTGAATTATTTCCCCATTTTCGTTCCTAGTATCCAAAGCATTTCCAGATAGACGCGTAGCCAGCAGAAAAGAGTCTGTAATATTCCTGAACTCTTTCCCACGGCCATTATTATCTGCATCCTTTTTGTTGCAACGCTGACGCTCGCCACACTGGGATTTGGCACGGCCCTAGTATCCATGCCGCTACTCATCCCGCTCGTTGCCTTTATCGCGCTGACCACAATACTCATAATGTTGTGGCAAATGTGACGGAGTATCGACCCGCGCGCTTCGCGGCAGCTTATTTTTTCTTCAGCTGCGGGCATTCCGTTTGGCCTGTATATCCTGACTGACGAGCCGGAAACTCTTGTGACCGGAATACTAGGTGCTGTGCTGATCAACTACGGTTTCTACAGCCGCACGCGCCCGGAGCTACTTACAGCGACCTGGCCGGGCTGGACATATGTCCTGAGCTTCGTTGCTGGAGTGCTTGGTGCGGCGTATAACACCAACGGGCCTCCCCTCGCGTTGTTAGGGACACTGCTGCGCTGATCGCCGGATCGTCGTCGCGCCACCATGCAGGGGTATGCGGCAGTGAGCGGCGTTCTCGTTTGGCTGTTGTATGGCATTAGCGGCTTGTGGACGCAGCAGGTCCTCACTTTGTACGTCTTCGCCTGACCTCTGATTCCGCTTGCCGTTTTTCTTGGTAGCAAACTGACCCAGCGTATCCCGGCTGAGCGTTTCGAGCGACTACTGTATGGGGCTCTCGTTGTGTTCGGGCTGTTGCTCGGGGCGTAGTGTGAATATGGAAAGATTACCGATTATCCCCAAACGCCTCGTCCCGTTCCTTAGCCCGTTTCGAGCCGGCAAAGGTGTCTTCGCCTTTTTCCAGGCGATACATTCTGGTCAGCGCGTACGACTGGAATGCGCCAGTGACGCCTGTCCGAAAGCCGGCTTCGTCTTGCATCTGGTTCATAGAGAATTTTGCAATGCGTAGCGCATAGGCATCTTGCATGGCAATGCGTTGCGCGAGCTGCATGGTCTCTGCTGCGAGTTGGTCACGCGGCACTACCTGATTGACCAGTCCTAAATGCTCGGCTTCCTGGGCAGTGATCCAGTCGCCGGTAAACAAATATTGCTTGGCTTTACGAAAGCCGATGTCCCACGCCAGGCTTGCGTATTGCACATGTGATCCAGCCCAGCGCACAGTACGATCACAGAACTTGGCATCGTCTGAGGCAATAATGAGGTCGCAGGCTGACGCCAGCATGAGTCCGCCCATGATACAGTAGCCTTGGACCTGGGCAATTGTAGGTTTGGGGCAGTCGCGCCAGCGCATGGTGTTGTCGAGATATAGGTCTCGACCGCGTTTGTATTCACCCGGCATGCCCGGTGGGAAGGAACGTTTTTTCCAATCTTCGCGTTCTTGGGGAGAGCCGATATCATGCCCGGCAGAAAAATGCTTACCTGCTCCAGCGACAATGATTACTTTAACTGACTCCTCTTCAGCCGCTGCCGCCAACGCGTGATCAAACTCTTCCAGCATGAGACGGCTCTGAGCGTTCAGCGCCTCAGGTCGATTTACAGTGATTGTTAACACCGCGTCGTTTTGCTGTTGGGTCAGTGTCCTATAGTCCATAGTTCCCTCCTTGATTAAAGCGTCGCTGCTTTAATCGCTGTTTGTCAGTTCTTCTTTTGCTTCCTTACGTGCACGTTTGCCTAGATATCCACCATGGTGAAACTTGGCGTAATCGGCCTTGGTAAACCGCTTGCGCGTCATGAGTACCAGGGTGAGCGCATCGCCCAGGGCAAGGATAGCCGTGGTACTCGCCGACGGCGTGAGACCAATAGGGCAGGGTTCTTTAATCGTCCCAACGCTAAGGACAATGTCGCTTTTGCGTGCAAGGGGAGAGCGTGGGTGGCCGGTGATGGCAATGAGCGGCATATCGTACAGCTGTTTTGCTCGATCGACGGTTTCTACTACCTCACGGGTTTTTCCACTATTAGAAAACGTAATCATCACATCGTTTTTACCGAGCAGCCCTAGATCTCCGTGGGCGGCCTCTCCTGGGTGGAGAAAAAAGGCTGGGGTGCCGGTAGAGGAGAGGGTCGTGGCGATTTTCATAGCAATAAGGCCGACTTTACCCATTCCAGTGAGGATGATTTTCCCCGTACAGCTATCAAGAATGTCGATCGCTCGAAGAAAATCGTTATTCAGGCGGATGGCGCGGATGGCTTCCGCTTCCGCTTCGAGAACAGCGTGAGCTTGGGCGAGCTCATCCGTGTGTTGGGTGTGGTCTTTGCGGTCTTTTGGCATGTTTGTTCCTTGGCAAATGCTTCCGGCCGTTCGCTTTTAGCAGTTCGTTAGCGGAGGGGAAGTGCCCTGCCTCCTCCATCCTGGATTTTTGTGGAAAGGGGTATCCGGGCCGACAGCACAAGAGGGTATTTTGTAAATGGGTTTTAGCGTTGCCAACGGGCACGGCGACCTCGGGCCAGAGCTTTGCCTGAGTTTCGCGAGGACGATTTTCTCTTGCGGCCTTGCGTTGCTGGTTTCCGGGCGGCAGACGCTGGAACGTCTGCCACTGCTGGAGGCTGAACGGCTGCTTCGCCCAGGAGTCCGAGTGCGCGCCGTTCCAAATCTTGTACACGATCTCGTAGTTCAGCCGCTTGCTCAAATTCCAGCGCAGCAGCCGCTGCTTTCATTTCTCTCCGTGTCTGTTCGATTAGGTGAGGCAGGTCTCGAGTTGCAATATAATCTTCGCTGTCTTCAGAAACGATGGGGACAGTCGTATAGTCGGCTTCATACACTTTCACAAGGGGTGATGACACGCTTTTACGAATGCTTTCGGGCGTGATGTCGTGCTTCTTATTGTACTGGGATTGGATCCGTCGTCGCCGCAGGGTTTCGTCGATGGCATGCTGCATAGAGTGAGTAATCTTATCCCCATACAGCAGGACAGTCCCGTTCACATTCCGAGACGCTCGACCTATGGTTTGGATAAGCGACCTCTCGGAACGCAAATAGCCTTCCTTATCAGCATCCAGAATGGCGACAAGAGAAACCTCGGGAATGTCGAGTCCTTCTCGTAAGAGGTTAATCCCAACCAAGACATCGAATTTGCCTTGCCGCAAGGCGCGAATGATCTCCACTCTCTCTAGGGTGTCTATATCTGAGTGCAGATATCGAACCCGAATGCCAATGTCCTGGTAGTAGTCGGTTAAGTCTTCGGCTAACCGTTTGGTTAATGTGGTTGCGAGAACACGCTCGCCTTTCTCAACCCGCAGGCGAATTTCTTCTAGCAGGTCATCCACCTGCGCTCCTGCTGGCCGCACAGCGATCTGAGGATCAAGCAGTCCTGTTGGGCGAATAATCTGTTCAACAATGGAGCCTTTACTGTGCTCGCGTTCATAATCGCCTGGTGTGGCCGACACATACACGGTCTGGCCGGCACGGTCTTCAAATTCATGAAAGCTGAGGGGACGGTTATCCAGAGCGGATGGCAGTCGAAAGCCATACTCAACCAGTGTTGTCTTGCGAGAGCGGTCGCCGCGATACATGCCGCCAATCTGGGGGACGGTGACATGGCTTTCATCAATAAAGAGCAGATAGTCTTTAGGAAAATAGTTGATCAGGGTATGCGGTGGTTCTCCGGGATTCCTGCCATCTAGATGACGCGAATAGTTCTCAATTCCTGGGCAGAAGCCCATTTCTTTTAGCAGCGCCAGATCGTACCGGGTGCGTTGTTCCAAGCGCTGGCTTTCCAATAGCCTGTCTGACTGCTGGAGTTCCTTGAGTCGCTCCTCCAGCTCTTCTTGTATAGCGACAGCGGCGCGCTTCACGCGGTCCGATGTGGTGACATAATGACTCGCCGGATAGATGGTAATCTTATCGAGCCGACGCAGAACCTTGCCCCGCAGTGGATCGATCTCGGCGATTGCATCGATTGTATCGCCAAAGAATTCAATTCGAACGGCCTTGCTTTCCTCATAGGCAGGAAAGATCTCGACCACATCGCCGCGCACTCGAAATGTCCCGCGATGAAAATCGAAGTCGTTACGTTGATATTGGATATCGACTAGTTTGCGCAACAGCGCGTCTCGATCAACCTGGCTGTTCTCTTCGACAAAAAGTATCAAGTCAAAATATGACTCGGGTGAGCCCAGCCCATAGATGCACGAGACACTGGCCACAATGATAGTGTCTCGTCGCTCCAGTAGTGCCTTGGTAGCGGAGTGACGCATCTTGTCGATTTCTTCGTTAATCGAAGCGTCTTTCTCCACAAAGGTATCGCTCTGAGGGACGTACGCTTCGGGTTGGTAGTAGTCGTAATAGCTGACAAAATAGCGAACCGCGTTTTCAGGAAAGAGATCCTTGAATTCGCTGTAGAGCTGGGCTGCCAGCGTTTTATTGGGTGCCATGATCAAGGCTGGCCGGTTAAGACGGGCAATGACGTGCGCCATAGAAAAGGTTTTTCCAGAACCGGTAACGCCAAGCAGAACTTGCTGCTGCAGCCCCATCTCCAACCGTTCGGTAAGCTGGTCGATGGCCTGGGGTTGATCGCCCTGCGGCTGGAAGTCCGAAACGAGCTTGAAAGTCCCTTGCTGCTGCATGGTCAGATATCATAGCAAGGAAGAGAAGGAGGGTCAGCCCTCAAAATCCGGTTGAAAAGGCCGTTTAGTTGCAATCCTCCGGCGGTTGTGGCTCACTGAGACTGGACGTACTTGGGGAAGGAGAACGGTATGACAAAAGTGTATTGGAGTCCAACGCGAAAAATGGCGGCCGGGATCGCGCTGGGAGCGGCTGTTGCGCTGGGAGCGGTTGCTGTGGCACCTGTGGCGTGGGCCGACCATCATGATGCAGGAGAGGCGGAGGCGGTTCGAAAGTTCACCGTGGTAAACGTGCTGTATGAAGGCTCAAAATTGTTTGTACCTTCAGTGCTGATTGTTGAGAAAGGTGAGAAAGTTCAGATCAAGATCATTAATAAGATTCCTGGCGATCCGCCTAACCATGGTTTTTCTATTCCAGCCTTTGGGGTTGAAGAAGTGGTCAATAGTGGGGAGTCCAAGACGGTCGAATTCACTGCTGACAAAGCAGGCTTGTTTGATGTGAAGTGTCAGCTCCATCCTGCCCATGTCCATGCGCAACTCATAGTGCGTGGCGGAGGCAAGAATTAATAGCTAGCGGCTACTTACGTGCGCTCCGAGGGTGACCCCGCGCCCAAGAGCGCGGGGTGCCTTCTCTACGAATTTCCCCTCACCTGGGGCACAAACCGGACGAGTCCCAGCTCTTCCTCAATCATCTGTCCGTTACGTTTACGCAGTCTGAGCAGATGTTGCTGTTCGTCGCCCTCGACGGAGAGGACCATGCCTCCGCCGTCGGCCAATTGTTGTATGAGTGTAGGGGGGATATGCAGGGCGGCGGCGGTAACGATTATGGCGTCATACGGGCTGTCTTGGTCCCAATTGAGATTTCCGTCTGCCAGGATAACCCTGACGTTGGTATGGCCTAATTGTGGCAGCCGCTGGCGGGCTGTGTCCACAAGCTGAGGAAGAATCTCTACCGAGTAGACCTGATTGGCCAGATGGTTAAGAACCGCCGTTTGATAGGCTGATGCTTTGCCTATTTTCGGCACCTTTTCTGTTCCGGCCAAGTCTAAACGCTCACTCATCAAGGCGACAATATACGGCTGGGATATAGTTTGGCCCTGCCCAATCGGCAGCGGCTCATCCTGGTAGGCTCGATCCCTGTACGCAGGGGGAACGACAGAGGGAGGGGAACGGTCGTGAGCGCGTATAGGACCCGTTTATCCCTAATACTCCGCTTTTTGATCTGTTGTGTCACCATTGTCTGCCGAGCGGACGTGTAGGCTGTGCCTTCTTGGCCGGTATGTGTCAGCAGCATGATAAGAAGTAGCTGCGCGAAGAGGCCGAATCTCACTGATTTTCTGAGCCCACCGACCATATGAGGAACTTTCTCACTGCCTGGAGCTGTCGAGTATTCATAGCAGTACACGCACGCGTATATGCGTGTTTATCAATGTATAATCAGGATATTTAAACTGCATAGGATAAAGAACAACAAGGCCACTGCGGTGATTATGAACTGCGAGACTTACCAAGAATTGGTCGCTGCTTATGTTGATGGATGTCTATCGCCGGATGAAAGCAACGAAGCGGAGCGTTATCTCGCGTCGTGTACGACGTACAGCCACTTGTTTTCCCACGCGCGGCAATTCCTGTCTGCCTTTATTACGCATAACCTGATTGTGTCTGTTCCCGAGGCGGTCGACCAGCAGCTCCGGAACGCTCTGACTGCAGAATCCGAATCACAGCCGGACTTTTGGGAGCGCATGCGAACAAGGTTGGCATATCCTCCAGTCCGATCACGTCTGCCACGTCTAGCTTGGGGAACTGCTCTGGCCTCCTTTCTGCTGGCGATCGGGCTCTTACAGCTTTTTAGTCCGGACTCTTCCTCGCGTCTCTTGGCAACTGTGACGTCCTATTACTCCGCAGTGGCAGAAGGCCGCGTGGTCCTCACGTATACGACCAATACGGTTCAGCAAATACAGGAATCGCTCAAGCAGTCCCGGCAGCTCGATTTTTCGACTCATGTGCCGGATTTGCAGCAGGCTGGCTATCAACTCCACGGTGCCACTGTTGCCGTTATCCAGGGGCGTCCTATGGCTGTGGCATACTATGCTGGATTGGAGTCCGATACCGAGCCCATTGTCTGTCTCCGACAACGAGGGAGCATGCCCTCGCCTGGATTCGGCGCCAGAGGGGAAAGCGCAGATGTCTATCTGTATGATCAAGATGGTTACGCAGTACTGGTCTCCGAATTCTCCGGCCATTTTTGTATGCTCGTGTCGCGGTTATCTGGGGAGGTGTTCTTAGAACGCCTGGGTATGCATGAGACTGCGTGGTAAAAATTCCTCTCTAGTCTGCTCCAGTCATTGTGTACTACGTGCAGGTAGGAATTTGTCCAACTGGGCTTTCACCACAGTGTGGACAGGAACCAGGTGGAAAAAGATCAAAAACGCAATCGGCGGAAGCAAGAATCCGATGTACAGCAACACAAAATTGGCGATGTGAAATGCCGTTACGGCCGCGGGAAAGAGTAGTCGGGCTTTGACCGAAGGAATAAGGAGGATGAGCGGAAAGCCCGCCTCAATGACCAGGGTAATCAGCCCGAGTCCAAAAAGTAGATCAGGATATTGGGCCAGTTGAAAGGCCAACGGGTTGCTGACGATTTGCCCGGTTTCGGTCACCCCCCCCCCAGAGGTTCTGGTCTTGCCATTCATCATACCATTTGAGAGTAGCCTGTTTGTGAGTCTGCCACACGTTGCTCAGATCGGCTTTCTCATAATGACGCTTGGTGTATTCCGCCTCTACGTGGACAATGAAGTGTGGGTTGGTCGGTTTAAAGCTTAAGGTTTTAGTGAGGCTCCACAGCACGGGCCAATCCCACTGAGCAGAGAAATGTTCTTGCCCTTCGTCCAGGCCGTGAATCCAGCAGTTGAAAGTTCCTAGGCTACGATCGCCCTGCCGGTGCTTGACCGGACCCTTGCCAAGCATACGTTTATAATTGAGACGCTGGAAATTCCATTTCGGCATATTGAGATTTTCTTTGGTCACATAGCTGGTTGAACCATCTCGATGGGTAACGAGAATTCCGCGTGCCATGCGTTTTTTAGTCGGTGATCCGGATCGAAATCGTGTCGTGTGGCTGGTACGCAGTGTACAGAGGGGCCCAGGTCAGCGGAAAGCGATCTGAGCGGATGATGACGTCCTCCCACAGCACAAGGAAATAGACTACAAGGACACCCTTGACCGTTGATTGAGGCATACTGACTTCACAGCCGAACTCATCGATACCCCAACGGATGAGGCGCTTATCCTTGGTTTTGCCACGCCAAGAATCCAGCCACGAGAGTAGCGGTGAGGACGGGTGCCCAGCCGGCAAGTGGCGGAGAAAGGGTGCCGCCGTAGCCGAGCGATGCACACACTCCGGTGAAAAGAATATAGCTCACCCCGAGGATGCTACTCGCGAGCAGGGTGACGGCACGGCCAGGGAAAGGCGGTCCATTGAGGGCAAAGAACAGGGTAATCGCAGGCAGCAGGATGCAAGCCATCGGGGTTGCCAGCTTGACGTGCAGATCAACGCGGTAGGTGGTGACATCATAGCCCGCCGTCTGTGTGTCAACGATGGTTTGCGCTAACTGCCAGACGCCAAGGTGCATGGTATCAATATTTGTGTCCGGGGCCTGGCCTAATCGCACCAGTCGTTCTGCTGGCTCACGACGAAGCCCGTTTTCAGAGATCGTAATACGGACTGGATCAACTAGCTCCCACATCCCATCGCCCACGTATGTGGCACGTTGGGCATCCGTTCGGCTGAGTGGTAGGCCCATCTCTCCGAGCTCGTAGATAGAAATATCCGTGGCTTCGCCCAATGTTGGGTCGAGCTGTGTTGCCTGCGAGACGTGGTTCCCGGCTCGATACCAGACCACCTTTTGGAGAACGCCGGTCTCTGAACGATCCTTGATTTCTGTTTCTTTGAGTCGGTCGGCTAAAGCGTTCGTTCGGGGCACAATATATTCATTCAACACAAAGAAGAGTGGAGCGATCAGACTGGCAATAACGAGAATACATGACAGCTTACGGGTCGCAGAAATACCACTGGCGCGCATGCCGATGAGCTCCCGGTGGAAAGATAACACGCTGACCGTCAGTGCAGTGGCAAGCAGTAGTGACATAGGCACGATGCGCGATGCCAGCAGGGGTATACGGGCAGCGTAGAACCTAAGCGCATCCGTCGGCGTTGCATTGTGGCGGGCAAACCATTCGAGTCGTTCGAGAATATCGACCAGAAGATAGCCCACGAACAAAATGCCAAAAGCGAGCAGCAACATCAGCGTAAAGTGTTGGGCAACATAGCGCTGCAGTAAGGCGCGCCGTGTCGGTGGAGACAAGGTGTCCGTTTCCGCTAACGTGGGGTCTGTAGCCTGTTGGTGTGCGCGTGCCCGCCATCGAAAATGCGTGCGTCCTTGGAACCAGAGTAAGCTGAGAGCGAGAAGACCAACCACGATATTTGGTAGCCAAACTCCGAGCCCAACAGTGACTGATCCCGCTTGGGCCAGTCCATCCCCGAGCTGGATCAAACCATAGTAGAAAACCGTCAGAATTAAACCCAACATCCCTCCTGTAGCGCGTGAAAAGCGTTGTCCCATAAATGCCAGCGGTACCGCCAAGAGGCTAAAGACGACGCTTGCGAGCGGGGCGGCAAAACGCCTATGTAGCTCCGTCTGGGCGCCACGGGCTTGTGTGCCATCAAAAGGTGTTCGAGACGCTTCCTGTACCCGCGTCACTAAGTCAGGCAGGGGAAGGCCGGCAAATGACCGAGGACTACGAGCCAGACTTTGTTGTGACTCCCGGAGGATAGTTTCAAAGGTTTGGAATTGAGTCTCACCACCGCCCTCTTGGGGCGAAAGGAGAATAACACCGTCATACAGAACGAGACGAGCAGCGCCTGTTGTAAGTGGCTGTAAGGTTCCGCGTTCTGCAAACAGGGTTTGTCCAGCAAAGTATTCTTGAGCAGTATCTGAAACCCATAAGAGAACGCCGCGTAGTCTGTCCCCACGAGCAGAAATTTCCCGCGCAACCATACGCGATCCGCCAAACTGATGTACTGTCCCGGGGCGTAGGGCGATGCCCGGATTCTCCTGGATCATGTCTCGCAAAGTGACATCCAGCGTGCGGACCGCAGCAGGAGCGGAATACAGAGAAAAGCCGAGGCCAAGGGTGGACGTGATGAGGGCAAAGCCGAGCACTGGCGGAACACAGCGTTGGCGTGGCATGCCTGCAGCTTCAATCGCTAAGAGTTCACAGTCTGCCCTGAGACGACCGAGTCCAACCAGCGTCCCAACCAGGACGGCAAAGGGTAGCGTCTGCGAGAGAAGTGGAACAATCTGGTAAAAGGCAATCCAGCCAACTGCGGCAAGCCCGAGTCCACGATTAATGACCAAGTCTGAGAATCCCAGTAAATCCTTGGTCAACACCAGCATGGTCAACCCGAACAAAGAGAATAAGGTCGGGGTGATGAATTCTGTGGCAAGATAGAAACTTAGTGTTTTTCCCAGCCGGCGCCGAAAAAGAGAGGGGGGAGCTTGCATTGCCGGCAGCCTATCGCCAGCCAGGCCTGACCCTGGATAGTCTCATTCTGCGTATTTTACTTATTCTGCTCATCCTGCTTGATTCATTGTAGGTTTTCTCTTATACCGGGCAGGATAAATTGAATACAGTCCCTTATCTCCTAAGCAACAGCATATGAAAGCAATTATTTTAAGTGCAGGCCAGGGCAAACGGCTACTTCCTTTGACCGAAACTACACCTAAATGCCTGTTGTCGATCCATGCGGATAAACCTGCCTTAGAGATGCAACTCCAGACCCTGGCTGAGTGCGGCATTCAAGATGCTGCGATCATGGTCGGATTTGGGGCGGAAAAAGTTGAGTCTTTTCTGGCAACGTGTCCGGTACGCGGAATAGACATAACAACCCGCTATAATCCCTTTTTCGCTGTCTCAAATAACCTGGCAACGTGTTGGACGGCTATCCCGGAAATGCATGGAGACTTTCTACTGCTGAACGGCGACACCTTGTTTGAGCCTGGCGTTTTGCAGCGGTTGCTCATGGCCCCATCGGCACCCATCGTGCTCGCCATTGATCGTAAAGCTGAATATGACGAAGATGACATGAAGGTCTCGGTGCGAGATGAACATCGCCTGATGGCAGTGGGGAAAAGACTTCCTCCTTCGCAGGTGAATGGAGAGTCCATCGGCCTGATGCGTTTCCGTGCCAGCGGGCCTGAGGCGTTCCGCACTGCCCTGGAGACGGCCATGCGTGAGCCTGCGTCCCTGCAGCGCTGGTATTTGTCAGTTATAGATGCGCTGGCTGACTCCTCTCGGGTCGAGGTGGCCTCAATCGAGGGATTGTGGTGGGCCGAGATCGATACTCCGGAAGATCTTGCGCAAGTACGTGCCCATTTTGAACCCCAGCAGGCTACACTTGGCTCTTATGAGGCTGAGCCACCAGATGAGGCTGTGTCGCCCATAGGCGAGTCATAACAAGAGCAGGCTCAGCCGTAATCGGTCTCCCTTTGCTCCGGTGGGTGGCTACGTTTTGCAACTCCATTGTCCGCAGTGCCTTACCCTACTTCGACTCACAGGCGCGGACTATGTGTGACTCGTGCCTGCCACAATTCTTTAACCAAGATGGCGTGCTCTCGTTTGTCGAGAATGACTACTACTACGGAAAGCTGCCTCAACAAGAGATGCGGATACCGCTTGATGTGTACCAAAACGAGGGAGTTGCTTCGCTCAAAGCGTACATGAATACACACAAGCCCCGTGGGCGTCGTGTCTTACTGAACAGTTTTCGTACAAATCATGCCGACGGACGCTTTCTCCTGCCGCTTGATCCTACGAGTGTGGTGTTCTACCTGGGCTGTGGTTTTGGCACCTTGGCGATTCCCATCGCCAAAGTGAGCAAGCACGTGTTTGCCGTGGACGGCACCTTTGAACGGGTGCAGTTTTTGGCCCGACATGTCAAGTGTGAAGACGTGGCAAACATTACTCCGATCCACACAAGTGTGTGGGACCTACCTTTTGACAAATATAGCTTCGACTGCGTTGTCATGAATTGGTGTTTTGGAATGGGTTGGCGAGTGACTCGATGACCGCAGTCTACGTGAGGTGCAGCTCAAGGCTCTTGAACGCTGTCGGGAGTTGCTCAAGCCGGGCGGCACCCTTTTTGTTGCCATCGAGAACCGGATAGGGTTTGAGTTCTTGTACCGTAGCCGTGATCCTCACAGCAAGCTCTATTTTACGAGTCTGCTGTCACGCAAGCTGGCTTCCGCCGCGACACGGCTCTTTAAACACAAGAGTTATCGTACCCATACCTACACCCGGCGGGACTGAACGTCTCTTTAGGCAGGTGGGCTTTTCGCATTTGGAATTCTATTGTCCCTAGCCACGTTGCCAAGATCCTCGTTACATCTCGGGTTGGGGAGATGTTGTCGCTGCGCGTTACTTCCGCAAGACTGTACTAAGAGCTCAGCGTTTTGACGAATATGTATTCAGCTCCAGCTTTATCATTCTGGCCCAAAAATAATGAGACATATGCATGAAAAGGAGCTCCAAAAAAACTGGAGCGGACTCAGGGGTCAGACGCGTGCGTCCGAACGGTTATCCCTTCTGCAGATCCGGGGGACGGACTGAAAGGCAAGCCGATTCCATTTTGCCGTCATAGACCCAGCCGGACAGCCCCCTTTCTTTGCCAAAGTCGTGCATGATCCGCAGCAGAATGCCCAGCTGGAGAAGGAGGATCACCTGCTGGCCGCTCATCTTCCCCAGCCCTGCCTTCTGGGCGAACTGTACAAGCAAACATACAGTGTTGAACAAGCAGTACGCGGTACGAAGATGCTGGAAGAAATCTCACGTCGCTTTTTGCAGTTGGGTCAATGCTTGCCCGGCCACCTCAGCCGTAGGATTGACTTGCTTGTGAAGCTTGCACGAGGGTCACGAACCGCGATCAGTAGAGAGGATGTTCTTGGCTGACGGGCTGAGGCCGCTGCCCTTCTTTCTCACGCGAGTAGACTGAAGCCCTGCGGAACTTGACCCATTGTTCGATAGCCTGCAAACGGGCTTTCGGGGATCTTTCGAGAGTGTTGCCACGCATGGCGAGCTCCCGCCCGGAAACCTGATCCTACAACCCGATGACTCGTGTGGATTTATCGATTGGGAGACGGCGAATCTCAAGGGACCGCCCCTTATCGATCTGTTCTATTTCACCACTCGCTATGTCTATGTTGGTGGTTTGGTGCCATGGCAGAATAAGGCCATGACGATCAAAACCTTCTATGCATCAATCGGAACGGGAAGCACAGCGGGCATTGGGTATGCCAAGCAAGCGGTGGAGAAGTACTGTCAAGAGCTGGGGTATGATACCGGTATTGTCGCTCCCTTATTCTGTCTGCATTTTGTCTATAGAGCCTATCTCAAGTCGATGATGGTAGGTGTAGGCAGTGACAAAGCGCAGCTCTGGTTTGAGCTATTTCACCACTATCAGCAGGATGGAAAGCATCGCTGGAACACGTAAGGGGTTTGTCTCTTTTCCATAATTCTTTAGCGACGAGAGAGTACCTGGAGTTCCCGGAGAATATGGGAGGCAATCCCTTTCCGTAATGGTGACCGCAGAAATCTTTGCCATGCGGCCCACCCCATTCTGCCCGCTCCCCCCATTCCGTTTGCTGCGGCCTGACAGGCCTTGGCCCACTTTGCACTCACCGTGCGCTGAAAGACCGGGGCCGAATAGCGCTGAGATTTCTGGTTTGCTGCTATCAGGCTTTGCAACCAGGCATCCGCCCAGTCCAGATAGGCGCGATCTGGAGTAAAGCGGAGCTTGCGCATCCGAGACAGCGTCAGGTGGGGGATGAGGTCTTTTTGGTGAAACGCCACCCCTAAATCTGAAAGCTGGCCGCTCACAATTTCTCTTTTTTTGGCCTCACCGAGTTCTTCGGTCTGGGCTGTGATTTGAGCTGGATGAACGCGAATACGGGTCAGCGTGTCGGAGAAATTGGCCATTTTATAGCGCTTGGCGAGACGCACATGCAGGTCATAATCCTGACAGCGCAGAAAGCTCGCACGATATCTATACTCCTGCAGAATAGCGGTGCGGGCCATGATGGTTGCGTTGCTCAAGCAACAGCGAAATAGGAGCTGAGCCTGGATATCCTGGAACGTGCTAGGCTGGCGTTTCTTTTTTTTCAAAGGCTGTCCGTGCTCGTCCATAAATTTTATCCGGCCGCCGACTTGGACATAGTCCGAATGTTGGTCCAAAAAGGTCACTTGCTTGATAAGCCGGTCTGGGCAGGCTTGATCGTCACTGTCGAGCAAGGCGATGTAGACGCCTCGGGCTAGCTCTAAGCCGCGATTGCGTGTTTCTGGGATGCCGCGATTGTGTCCATTACAAACCACACGAATGCGAGTATCGTCATACGAACGCATGACTTCAACGCTGCGATCGGTCGAGCCATCGTCAACCAGCAGGAGTTCAAAATTTGGAAAGCTCTGAGTCAGGATGCTCTCAATCGCCTTGCTGATATAATGCTCTCGGTTATAGACTGGGATAAAGACAGTCACTGTGGGCGGATCGGTGGTTGTCATAACCCGGAGTACTCCTGTCTTGCTTTTTGCCGCCTGGTGCGGATATACAATACGCCTCTCTGAGACCGTGACAAGAGGAGCGGATGTTGAAGCAAAGTCTCTCCCAACCCCTTTGGCTCAGCCGTATCCAAACGTGTTTCCCAAGTCTTTTCGGCCTGCGGTTACGAAAAGCAAAAAGCCTGCATTTTGTATCCATAAACGGACAGCGCTTCAAGCGGGTACAGCTGGCCGATTCGGCTATCGCCGCTGATATAGAACATAATCTCGAAGTCTTCCACGCTGACGATATCTTCCCGCGTCTTGTCATCTGCTACGAACAAGAGATCTGGGTGGACTTCATAGCAGGTCATCGTCCCCAGGTTGTTACGGAACAGGTCGTCCGTCAGGTGGCAGACTTTTATGCCACAATCTATGCAAAACGTGCCGAACTGGTGGATACGGCCGACACACCATTCCCTGCTCGCCTTGCGCAAGATCTCCGTTTCTTGAACCAAGTGGCCATCCTTTCCGATTCACTCTACAAGCAGCTTTGTCTAGCCGTCGAACCCCTCACGCCGCAGCAGGTCTGGCTTGGTTTTGATTACACTGACCCGGTGCTCAAGAATTTTGTTGCCAGCCCGGAAGGGGGCAAACTCTACGCCGTCGATGTGGAAGGCATAGCTGACGGTCAGCTCATCGGCATGGGGACAATCAAGGCCTGTGTACGCTGGCTTGGAGAATTCCAACCACTCTTCTACGAACATCTTGCCGCACAAGGTGCTTCTGACTTTCAGCCGTATATGCCCTTTGTCGAGCTCTGCTTTCTGGCCAAATGGACCAAGCGAAATTTCTTTGAAGGAAAAAAGAAGAAGATTGATGCCAGGGTGTTTGAGAGGTTTTGTAGAAGCTAGAACTTTCGGTTGTATTGCAGTCTCCCGTTTTCGTGTGTGGTCGCTCCGAACCACTCATCCAACGTCAATGCCGTACTCTTTGAGCAGCATGCGGCCGCTCACAATGTTCTGAATATCCGTGCCCTATCCATGTATTGTGCCATCTTGGCCATGGCCAGGTGACGAGCAAATGGGTTCTCGGTTCGTAAGCCCTCTGCGCCCATGACCCGCATACACGGGGACACACCTGTGAGTGCCACACGGCTAGCGAATTTCTTCGCATGCGCTGCCTGCATAGTGGCGTCTTCTCCCCGGTCTAAGGCTGTTGCCGCCTGATATGTCAGAAGGCGCGCAGCCTCAAGGTCTGTGGCCACGTCGGCGGACTCCCATTGCAGGCCCTGGAAGATCAGAATCGGCTTCCCAAACGCGTGTCGCTTGGCTCCATACGCCAATACGGTTTTACGGCTGGCATTCAGGATGCCGCAACAGCCAGCGCCGACAAATGTTCTCGCCATATTGATGGCTCACATGGCTGCCTTAAATCCGTCGCCTGGTCCGAATCGCATGTCTGTTTCTGGAACTGGACAGTTTGTCAGCTTGAGTCCGGTGACTCCCAGCGCATGACCACCAAGCATGGTGTACTATTTTGTTCGTTTAAGGCCCGGTTTGTCTCCGGCTACAAGAAAACTGGCAATACCGCGCCACCCTTGGGCAGCATCGATCTGGGCATACACCCCAAACACATCCGCACTTGCGCCATTTGTGACCCAGACTGGGCGTGAGGTCGATTTCGTTCTGTAGGGAGAAAAGAGGGTCAAAGTATTTGAGGTGAAACTTGCCACAAAGTCCGGCAAGAAGATGCGAAAGGGACGAAGGTATTCCTGGCCGATTACCCAATGGCGAAAGCGTTTTTGATTTATTCCGGAGAGAGGGCAATGAGAGATGACAGCATTGAAAATTTACCGATTGAAGCGTGTTTGCCTGGCCTGCCCGATCTACTCGTCCGCGCTTAATACCCCTTCGCCTTCCCACCAAATAAGCGCTTCACTCGCTCCACCGGTCCAAAGCGGCTGATGACCACAATAAACACCTTGCGCAGCCGGTCCTCCGGGCACTGTAGTGGCCGCATGGCGTGCCAGGATTTATCCTTGCGGGCGAAGAGCAGGCTGCAATTGCCTATGGCTTTTGATTTCGAGATTTTATCAAAGTCTTCAAGCCGGGGAGCCGACTTGTGAGAAAAGCGACTGCCGTCGTCGAGCAGTAATGTTTGTCCGCCCCAGGTGGGATCCCAGTCCTGCTCGGTATTGAAATAGAAGATATGCGAGCCGAGTTTATGTTTGGCATCGCAGTGCGGCGAGATCGAACAGCCACGTGGGGTATAGTGCCAGTGGAAGCTGAGCTCAAATGCGCTCGTCCCGAGCAAACGACTCAGAAAAGTCAGATAGGTCGGGCTACGCAACTCAGCCACAAAGTCTTTCCACTCTTGGACCACAGACAAGTCGTCGGAGTATTCCAAAATAAACCGGTCATGGCCTTGCTGCCCGTGGGAGCGTTGGTTGCCGAAGCTAGGGACAAACTGTGTCTGGTCGGGCAGGTTGTCTAAGAGCCGTTTATAGCCCTCCTCAGTCAGCAATCGTTCTGGATTGATCCAGGGATATGGCTGCTGACCCTGAAAAGCCGCCGTATCCATTGCACTGAGTCGACCGAGATCAAGATACTGCATTTACATCCACTGGTTATGCCAGGCTTGAAACATCAACACGTTCCACAATGGTCGCTTCCAATCCGATGTCCCGGCTATATGCTCAGTCCACTTCCGCCTCACCAGGGCTGGATTGAATACTCCGGTCTGACACAATGCCTGTTCCGACAGCAGCTCTTCAGCCCATTCTCGCAATGGCCCGCGCAACCAGCTGCTCAGAGGAACCCCAAAGCCCTGCTTGGGACGTTCAACAAGCTCACGGGGAACATATTTATACAGGAGCTGCCGCAACAGCCATTTGCCCTGTCCGTTACGGATCTTCATGTGAGCAGGAACCGTCCAGGCGAACTCGACAATTCGGTGGTCAAGTAGTGGCACCCGCACTTCAAGGCTGACCCCCATGCTAGCCCGGTCAACTTTCGTCAGATTATTATCCGGTAGATAGGAAAGGGTATCCAAAAACTGCATCTGAGAGACAATGTCGACCGCTGGAGTTGTGTGGTGTGTGAGATACGATTTCTGGGCCCCGTTAGCGTCCGCATCGATAACGAGTCCGGCCGGATCCTCCCAGCGCCGCCACAATTGGCGATCGTGCAAGTCGGCCGTATCGAGCGACAAGGCACGGGTGAGCTGGTGCGCGTGTTTGACCAAACGGGAGAGCGGTTTAGGTGAAAGTGACTGCACATTTTCTAAGAACGGTGGAAGTAAGCCCGTGGCCTGCGCCAGCACAGCGCGGAGAGGACGTGGTACCTGTGAGAATCGGCCCCACAGCTGGGAGGCTTTGAGATAGCGTTTATAGCCGGCGAATAGCTCATCGCCACCGTCACCGGAGAGCGAAACAGTTACCTCCTGTCGGGCCAGATGCGAGACAAAACAGGTCGGAACCTGCGAAGTGTCCGCGAAGGGTTCGTCATACCAGATGGGCAAGCGGGGCAGGAGATCTACGGCATGGCTCGACTCAACAACAAGCGTCTGATGGTCAGTGGCTAAGTGATGCGCAATCTGTTGTGCGTACTGAGACTCATCCCGGTCTGCTTCCTGAAAGCCAATAGCAAACGTCTTGATCGGACGTGGGCTGTGCTGTTGCATGAGCGCTACAATGGCTGAGGAATCGATTCCGCCTGACAGAAATGCACCGAGGGGAACATCGGTGACCATACGCCGTTGGACCGCGTCACTCAGTAAGGTTTCGAGTTGGTCCAGTGCAAGTTGATCCAGGGTTTGTCCGTCATCCGCCTGGAGAGGAGCCTCAGTCCCTTGCTGGGCAACGTGGTTGAGATCCCAATAGCGCGTGATGTGGGGCTTATGATGCGGACGTACTTGTAACATGCAGCCGGGTTCAAGCTTATACACGTCACGATAAATGCTGTGCGGAGCAGGAATATAATTATAGCGCAGAAACGGAATAACCATGTCTCGGTCAAGCTGTGTTTCAAAGCACGGATGCGCTCGCAGCGCTTTCAGCTCAGAACCAAAGAGAAAAATTTGCCCGAAACGAGCCCAGTAGAGTGGCTTAACGCCGATGCGGTCGCGCACCAGTGTGAGGCAGTGTTCTTGGCGATCCCATAGACCAAAGGCGAACATGCCGAGGCAACGCCTCACAGTTTGTTCTATCCCCCATGCTGCTAACGCTTCAAGCAGCACTTCGGAGTCACTATTCCCTCGGAAGACATGGCCGTAGGTTTTGAGGTCTGCCCGAAGTTCCTGAAAATTATAGACCTCGCCATTGTACACTAACACAAAACGCCCATCCGCAGACAGCATGGGCTGTCGGCCGCTTGGTGATAGATCGATGACGGATAAGCGTCGATGTGCAAGACCGATCCCATGTGTCTGATCGACCCACACTCCGCTGTCGTCCGGACCACGGGTGATCAACGTATCGGCCATGCGCATGGCCAGTATTGAGAATTCAGACAGCCGAGGATTTGGAGCTGGGTCCAAAAATCCGCTTATCCCGCACATGAGCGGTCCTTTGTCGCTGGAAGCAACTTTCCCATCCTGCCCAACTTGGTTTTGACCCAGCGCTGGAGTTTTGGGGCGTGGCGCACGTAGTAATGCCGCAGCGGATTTGCTTGCTCGTCGAATTCGTATACAAACGGCTCGCCTGTGAGCGGACGTTTTACGCGCGGAATATCTTCTTCCGTAATGCCATCAAGATAAGTCGTCAGTGCACGCAGGCTATTGCCGTGCCCAACTATCAAAATCTGTTTACCTGCTTTGATCTGGGGAACAACCGTCTCATGCCAGTAGGGGAGCACGCGCGCTCGGACGGCTTTGAGGGTTTCGGTGCGTGGAAGTTCCTCGTCTGTAAGTTTGGCATAGCGGGGATCATGGCCGGGAAAGCGCTCGTCTGCCGGGTCAAGTGCCGGGGGCGCAATATCAAAGTGCTGCTGCCAGATCATGACTTGCTCCTGGCCGTAACGCTCGGCGATTTCCTGGCGGCTAAGTCCTTGCAGCGCACCATAATGGCGCTCATTCAGTCGCCAGCTGGTATGGGTCGGGACCTGGAGCTGCATGCCTTCCAGCACGATCTCAAGTGTGTGTAGAGAACGCCGCAGAAAGGAGGTAAAGCCCACATCAAAGGAAAAACCAGCCGCTTTTAGGAGTAGGGTGGCTAGGCTGACTTGCTCCCGACCGTGTGGACTGAGATCGACATCGGCCCAGCCTGTAAAGCGGCGAGCTTGATTCCAAATGCTTTGGCCGTGTCGAAGAAAAACAAGTTTGATCATGAGACTGTGTGAAAGCCGAGCAGGCGGCGAACCTTTTGGGCAACCTGGTCAAACTCATGCAAGGTTGGACGTGTCTCAAAATCTAAAGGTTCACCGAAAAAGCGCGCGATCTTACGCTGGACCAGGGCGTCGTGCAACGCATTCAGATCTCGCCGAGGCTGGACAATGCCGCGTTCAATCAATCGAGCGCACACGTAGGACATACCGCTTTGGGGTTGAATGCTGCCACGCTTTTTGCGCTGCATGGTTTGCGCATGAGTGACTATCCACTCCTTGCAACTCCCGACCAGGTCCGCCGCTCGTTCGGGCAAGGGATAGATGTAGAACGGTGTAGTGGTGGTCGCGGCTTCAGCCAACATGGACTCGCTCTCTCCGCTTACAATCAAAACGTCCGCTAGTGCCAGATAACCCCAATACGGATTGTCTTGCTGCCCCGGTTCCCAGGTATGCACGTAATGGGCTGGACCTAGCCCGGCTATCAGTGCGGCTGTTTCCGCCTCGCCCGTTCGTCGGCTGGTCGTGGCAAAAACTTTTCCGCCGACACGTTCGGCAAACGTGCGGACATCTGCCCCTATTTTCTGGGCAATGCCGGGATCAAGCTGGTAGCGGGCGGTCGCCCCGCCGAGCAGCAGCATAATCCATGGATGCGGAGCGTCCTGAGCTAGGTGGTGCCAACGGTCTGCTCCCTGCTTGAGTCGCTCTAGGTTGACCTGCGTCAAAGGTGCCGTAATTTCGATACGCTGGGGATGAGGCGGAAGGCGGAAGTGGCTGCACGTGACTCCGATATCGGTTGTGTTGGTGGGAAGGCTGCCTTTACGACCGAGCAGTACCAGTCGAGTGTGTCCTTTGTTTTGGCGCTGAATCCAGCGCGCGATGCGCGCTGGGCGCCAGCCTGCTGTAATAATGAGATCAGGCCAGGGTGGGACAAGTGGATTAGAATGGGCGACGTCTAAACCAAATCGCGTTGCCCGCTGGGATCCGACCAGGCGTTTGTGCAGATTAGCCAACGCAGTGAAGCGTAGGGCCTTGGTTTCATACGGCCAGTCCAGGGCATCGGCGAGACCGAGCGCTTGGGTTGTATGGCCCGGCTTATGTGAGGTCAGGACCCAGACCGTTGGGAGACGGCCGAGGTTGCCACCAACGAGGTTTCCGCAAACAGAGATTTGGGGGTTGGACTTGGGTGTTGTTGACAACGGTTCTACGACCAGTTGCCAGCGTACGGCGGGATAACGCGGACTGAGCAGGTCTAATTGCGCCTGCCACCAGCTAAACGGCCTCGGGCGTCCTCTTAAGAGGTCGCCATTCGGAAGCTGCTGTTCACACGGATACGCATGCACAGCGATGGCTACAAAATGGTGAGCCCGATGAAAGAGCTCTTTCAACATCCAGGGCACATCTTCGTCTGGTATAAAATCAAGGATATCCGTACAGACAACGCCGTCCGCACTTTCTGCCGGACGGGGGTCGTGTGCTGCCGACTCGACAAAGACAGGATTATACTGCCGCACGCTGAATCCGTTGGGACTGATTTGTGTGCTGCCTAAGCCAAACGAATAGTTCAGGCCAGTGTGGCTTCCAGTCTCGAGGATAAGGGTCTCTACACACTTCTGGAGCGTATGGCCGTCACCGTTCGGATCCGACACTGCCTGAGGTTGTAGTGTCGGCTTTAGACTCGACGCGCTACGGAGGTGAGAGAGCAGCGCGGTGTATTGCGCACTCGGCTGCGCCGCCTGAAAAACCTGATAGCCGGCTTCATTAGCCGTTTGTTCTAAATGGAACCAAAGCTGGGCGACAGGATTATGCTGATACGCATAATCCCGGGGAAACGGCTGCCACGGCTGGGCGTGGATGGTGGTGTAGTGCAGCAGTTTGGATCGCTCCGCCTCGTATTCACTGTCCCGTGCATTCCAGTGTGGGTCAAGCGGCCCCCAGAGGTCAGGGACTTCTCGGGCAGTCGCTTCTAGCGCTTTGCGCCTTTTATGCTGGGCTGCTTCGAGCGTCCAAATTGCCGCCATCTGATCGCAGTTGATCAGCATGACTGATGTGTCGCGGTCATTTATAGACAGAAAACCATGGCTGCCCATAGTTGTGTCAAAAAGTTCGCCGGGATCGGCCAAATAGATTTGGTCCGTGTCGTTATAAATGGCGCGGACATTTACACTGCTGCCATCTATGGTGTTGCTGAGCACGCCAGTAAAATGGGGAATAGCAAATCGATAGTTCGTAAATCCGGTCAGCCAACTACGCCGATCAAAACCGGCCAGGTCTTTCATGAGATATAATTCGTATACCCGAGCGGGATCCCGGACCTGTTCAATGGACCAGATGAAGACGCGCTCGGCTCGGTATTGGGCCGGCTCCGTGCCAACAAAGATGCGTACCGCTGGCTTTTCGCTGGGAGCAACGCCAGCGCGGACACCAAGGACGACACGCTCAAGCTGGGTTCGGGTGCCTGGTGTGTGATAGAGGTCTGTCCGTAGCACCGAACCAAAAACCCTGCGCACTCTGCTTGCTGTTGTTGTAAAAGCCATAGGTCTACGATCTAGGCAATTTTTTGTATGGCGGGCTGGGAAGCGACTTCGGTTATCAGGCTGATGTGGCCTGCCTCAAGCCGATACACGTGGTCAGCAATTTTCAGTAATGCAGGTTGATGCGATATGGCCAGGATGGTCATATCGCCTCGTAGCCGTTGGACCGTCTGAGAAATGGCTGCCTCACTGTCAGGATCGAGGGCAGTGGTGGCTTCATCCAGAATCAGCAGCTGCGGTGAACGCACCAATGCCCGGGCAATGGCGATACGTTGTCGTTGGCCGCCGGACAAGCGGGTGCCTCGCTCACCGACTGGGGTAGATATCCCGTCTGGAAGCGCGGCGACAAAATTCCAGGCTCCGGCTGCCCGCAGGGCTGCTTCAACATCAGCTGCAGTAAGTGCGGTATCGCCCAGCGTCACATTCGCAAAAACACTCTCATGCAGCAGTAGCATTTCTTGCGGCACATAGCCAATAGTCTTTCGCCAAGCGTGCAGATCGATGGTATCAAGTGGAACGGCATCTAGGCAGACGGCCCCACTCTGCGGTCGAAGGAGTCCGGCGATGAGATCAACGGTCGAAGTTTTCCCCGCACCAGAAGTGCCGACGAACAGCGTTACTTCGCCAGCTGGGATAGTACATGAAGCGTGGTCAAGAATGGGTTTGTCTGCATATGCAAAGCTCACCTCTTGGAGCGTAATCGCGTGTTCTAAATGCGGCGCTTGGGTGCCATGACTACGCTCCCGTTCGGCGTCCATGTGATGCAGCGTATCCTGGAGAGACCAGAAGGCACTATCTCTGGAGGCCATGCGTTGGTATTGGCGCTGTGCCTTGTTGAGACCACTCAAGGTTCGTCCAAACAGGACGGCGAGCATAATGACAGTGTCGAGTGACAATGCCCAGCGCGTTAGAGCGACGTAGAGCCCGCCGGTCAAACACGCGATCAGCATCGGGTCTTGCAGGGCCCGCAGTGCCTCCTTGCTCAAGACTTCCCGTTGCAAGGCACGGTTTAGGCGCTGAGTGCCCTGCTCGAGCAAGGAGCTGATCTGTTTCTCACGCGCCATGGCTTTGAGCGGTTTGACCGTGTACAGCACGTCGGTCAGTTGGCTTAGAACATTCTTTAAGAGGGCTGTTTGCCGGGCGCCGGCCCGGCGCGCCATACGTACTAGGCGGTTGAGCCCATATACGATCAAGAGTCCGAATGTTGTCGCCCAGACCGTTGCTTGCCACGATATGCTGACTGCCAACGTAATACATAAGACGGTCTGCATGCTGAAGGCGATAATCGTAACCGCATGCAGATAGGCTTCCGACGCACGAGTCGCTTCGGTGGCAAACGCGTTGGCAAAGCTTCCCACCGGCTGACGGACATAGTACTCCCAGCGTGCGGCCAGCAGTGAACGCAGAAGAGACAGCCGTAGATCGGTGGCAACATGGGCAACGGTATAGCCCACCTGCTTTTGGGCTAATAATACGAACGCCGCCTTGAAAGCCATGCCGCCGACAAGAATCAAACACAAAAGCCCGATGCTAGGTTGGAGACCAAAACCGGCCAAGACGTCGTTCATCGTAATTTCCAGACTGGTGGGTTGTGTTGCCGATGACGGAGTCGGATTGCTTGCCCGTGTTGCTAGGCTCAGCAGAGGGAGAAGGCTGGAGAAGCTAATGCCTTCGGCAAAGGTGGCGAAGATCAGGCAGGCCAGCGTGAGGGCGCTACGGCCAGGGTAGGCACGGGCAAAGACAAGCAGAAGGCGCATGAATAGAGGAACTCCCTAGTGGAGCATCATGACTCCAGCGTTCCAAGCAGATGTTTACGGTTCCAGAACTGGACTAAACGTAGAGTGTGGAAGCCGAGTGAGGCCACCTGCCAGACGACAATGGCAACAAAGACGGGAATCGGAGTGCCAAGCAGTAATCCCAGCATAAACAGAGGCACATTGATATTCCGGCGCGAAATAAAGGTTCGCATGCGTTCATCCAGGCGGGTGCAACCGTGAATTGACTGGCCCATCCGGGCGCTAAACAGCCCGGCCACAATACGATCCAGAACATAAAAGACAGCCAGCCACACCGCGAGTTGGAAAACGGGTGCGCCCGGTATCCCGTCACTTAATGCCCAAGCCCAGGCGAAATACCACATTGGAGGATGGACGATATCCAGCCCATGATCCAAAATATCACCGACCTTGGACGCCGTAAATGTGAGCCGGGCTAACTTGCCGTCCACAGAGTCGAGCACGCTCATGGTGTAGGCGAGCGTAAAGGCCGCGGTCCAGTATCCGTACGCGAAGCGCGGCACGGCTAGAAAGGTGATGAGGACATTAAACACCGAGATGACGTTAGGATGTACGCGCCAGCGGGCGAGCGGGCGCACGGCACGCCACACCAGGGGCGGGTAGACATATTTAGTGAAAAAATCGGTTGAGCCTTTATAGTTGGACCAAAATAGAAAGCGTTCAGCCCGGTCTCGGCCAGCTTTGTCCACAATGCGAAAAAGATATACGGGCAGATCACGCCGGAGCTTGCGAATATACGACGGTACTTCGGTGAGTACGACTTCCCGGAGGTAGCCTGTCTTAAAATTGCGCTCTGCGAGTTCCGGTAGCCGGACTCCTGTTGAAGGAGGAGGCGAATTCTCTCCTTCAAAACGAAGCACGGCAGTCTGTGTTTCTCCGGCTTCCCCCCGAGCGGCCCAAGAACCCGAGCGCTCGCCCAGATGGCGCAACAGGCGGCTATCCACAACAGCGTCTGCCTCTAATGCGAGCAAAGGTTCGTCCAGTGCTTTGTCTTGGCCTGCTTGAGACGGCGTCGTACGATAATCTGACACTGTTCGGTATTCATGTCCCCAGCGTACCGAAAGCCGGCGTAGGAGATCCAGCGGGAGGAGTGAAGGAAGATTCGCCGTCTCAGAAGAGAGTTGGACATAGACCTCGTTTGGGTCTAGTCCGGCTTCGATGATGGTATGTAGCTGGCGTTCGAGCAGCGTCATGCCGAAGATCCTCAGTCTGCTGCTCGGATCGGTCGCGTCTATCCAGATATACAAAAAACAAGTCCTCCCTACGAACATTCAGCAGTCTAGCTTGGGAAAGATGAAGACGAAAGATGGGCGAGATAAGCCGGGCTACAGGAGGGAATTGCAGGATTGCTCGTAGGCTCTACAATGCCAGCGTGTCCGATCTACCGGCTGCCCAAAAAACTCCCACGCCTATCACCGCATTCGTCCTTGCCGGCCGGCGTGGGCCGATCGATGCGCTCGCCCAGGCTGCGGGCGAGCGCTATAAAGCCTGTATTCCTGTCGCTGGGGTACCCATGCTCACTCGGGTCGTGCGCAGCTTAGGTGCCGTATCGTGGATACAGAAAATCGTAGTCAGCGGCGATGATTCCACGGTATTGAAAAACTTCCAAAAAGCACCAGCTATAGAGTTCCATGCCAGCCGTCACTCTCCGGCAGCGAGCGTAGTGGACTACGCGGTGTCTCATCAGGGAAATGGACCACTGCTAGTGACGACTGCCGACCATGCCTTACTTTCCCCACGGATGCTGGAGTATTTCTTTTCAGCAGCCGAACAAACTGAGGCCGACGCCGATGTGGTCATTGGCGTAGTCGCCGCTTCACTTTTTCGATCTTACTATCCGGCTTCACGCCGCACGTTTATTACCCTCAAGGACGAGAGTTTTTGCGGAACCAATCTTTTTCTTCTTCGTCCGCCACAGGCAGCGAATGCCGTTCGGTTCTGGGAACGAGCCGGACAGTTTCGCAAACGTCCCTGGCGGCTTGTGAGTGAGTTCGGTTTTGTGAATCTCCTCCGTTTTCTCCTCCGCAGGCTTGATCGCCAGACCGCTATAGAACAAGCTTCCCGGGTGTTACAAGCGCAAGTGGGCATCGTTGAGATGCCGTTTGCAGAAGCCGCCATTGATGTGGATACTCGGGCCGACTTGGTTACTGTTGAGGACATCTTGGCGAAACGGACGCGAAAAGACGACACATTCTCCTGGGAAGGGCCACGGGGAAAAGAAGGGTAAACCGTATGTCAGACAGCAAAGACCTCAAAGAAATTCTGGAAAAGGCACCGCAACCGTTCAACTCACCTGGGTTTGATACATGGACGGCAGCGTGGGCCGTATCGAAACGAAAAAAGAAGGAGGCGGGAGAGCCTGTGCCATTTGTCACGTCGGACACGGTGCAAGCAGTGGAAAATGATCCGGAAACAATACGCAGGAAGACCGAAAATTTGTTCCAGGGGCCAGTGCTCGATACCTGGACGGCTGCTTGGGCAGCTTCAAAGGATAAAATCAAAACTCGCAAAGAACCCAAGCCGGACAACGTGCAGGTCGTACGACAAATTTACACCCATCTCATCATGGCTGGGGTCCAAGGCGACTTAAGGCCTATCCTGCAGCCTCTGTCTGAAGATGTTGAATGGCAGTCACCTGGACCTACGGAGATACCCTGGGCCGGCGCAGTCCGCGGGCGCGAGAAGGTGGTGCAATGGTTTGCTACACGCGGACACGCGGTAGAGGTCGAACAACTTGTTCCCAAAGAGTTCATTGCCCAAGGCAACCAGGTTGTTGTGATGTGCGAAGAACGCAGCCGAGTGAAAGCGACCGGCAAGGTCTATGAAATGGCCTTGGTGGCAATGTGGACCCTCCTGAATGGGACAGTCACCCACTACCGCGAATCCTATGACACAGCGATGGTTTTGGCTGCCTTGCAGGAAGAGTAATTTATTTCGTGGCGACCAGTGTGTAACACATCGGAGGTTTGACTTTGAAATGCTCAAAATGAGTCCACAGATTGGTAATACTACGGCCGTATTGATCAAAAGACACGAACTGCAGACCGTCATTGAGGCCGGCGATCATAATGTCTGACAGCTTATGCGGAAATGAATACTTGGGCGCGGATTTGTATTAGCTCATGCTGTAGTAATCGGGCCCGTCTTTTCCCACTTACGGGTTGGCCCTGAAATACGAATTCTGCGAATGCAGTGGATCGTCCTTTTCACTGGGTTCAAACATTTCTAAGACTGGGTGTATCCATACATGAGCAGCCAACCGTTCGGTTTTAGCCGTCGCGCAACGATTTCAATAAACTGCTGAATGTCGGGCGTCCAGCCCAACACGCCTATGGTGATATACACCAGATTAAAAGTTCGGTTGTACTGAGTAGAAATGCTATAGACATTGGTGCAGACAAACTCACAGTCGAGCTGTTCTGTGTCTGCAAGTTGCCGCGCTTGGTCGATAAAGCCTTCGGTAATATCAAATCCGACGCAAAGGTCCGCCCCTAGATTCTTGACTGACAACAATTCTCGCCCGCTGTTGCAGCCGATTTAGGCAACGGCCTTGTCGGCGAGACCTATCTCCTGCGGCTTTGCGGCTATAGTAGGGTTGAGACAGCTACAGCCAGGCTGCCGAAAAGACTCCAGGAGCTGATAGAATTTCAGTTTCTTATGAATTGCGGCGGCTTCGTTCCAAGCCAATCGATTGGTGGCAGTGAAGTCGTTACGGTCTATACGGTACCCATCATTTCTTCCAGAATTTGTACTCCGTAATGGTGCGACGGTGGTAGGCAGTGAGGAAGCTGTTATTCTGAGCCGGCGCCCTTCGATTACGTTCAGGACCGGCTCCGTAGAGGCGAAGAATCTCTCAGTAGCACTGGACGAAAAGACCCATCGTCGCGTGGCTCCTCAGAATGACACGCATCGAAAACGCGCTGACTGTGTCCTTAGGTGGACTGTAGGGTTTTTTCTTTATCCGGCTTTTTTGGGGCAGGGGTTGTACGGAAATAGCTCTCCCGGTCGGAAGAACCCACCACAATTTCGTTGATCTCTGCTCCCTGCAGGAGGGTGAGCGGGATATTGGCCCCGGCGTCCCCGAGCGCCCAGATTTTTCGATAGAAGTCGGCTTGGTCTTTGATCGGCTTGCCAGCGACCTTGAGAAGAAGGTCATTCACACGCACTCCAGCTTGGTCAGCCGGTCCGTCCGGTGCCACAGACATGACGATGAGCTTATCTCGGAGTTCTTCCGTAAACAGGCCGAGCCAGGGTTGGGGAGAGGCGGCCGGCCTTCCTTTGCGAATGAGGTCTCCCAGAATGGGTTTGATGTGATCAACAGGAATAAACATATTACCGGTCAGAGCCTGTCTGCCGGGCAGGACATCGTTCACTAAGAGCGAACCAAGGCCGAGCAGTTTGCCCTCGGCTCCTATTAAAGCGGCTCCGGCATAACGCGGATGAGGCGGGGCGGTGAAAATGGCGTCCTCGAGAAGATATTCCCAGGAGCCGGCAAATTGCCGGCGTGAGGTCACAACAGTGGGACGAATCGAGGCGGGGGTACTATCACTGACAACTAAGAGCTCTGTTCGTTGGGCCAGCTGTGAAGATTGGCCAAGCGACATCGGCGTCACATTGAGCGGTTCCGTTGCGCGCAGCAAGGCAAATCCTGTCCGATAGTCATTGCCAACAACGGTTGCTGGGATGCGCCTGCTACCATTTAGCATGATCTCAACGTGGGAAGCCTCAATGATGAGATAGCCTATGGTCAGAATATGACCTTCGGTGTCGATCACGACACCACTACCGTCTCGCTCGGTACCCAGAAGCCGTGCGGTGCGTGCGCTGGCCGGTATTTCTACATGGATGGTCACAATAGCGGAGAGAACCTCGTCAGCGATTGGAGCTGCGCGTACAGCCTGGCTACACAAGGTCAGAAGAAGGCCGAGCAGCCAGCCTGTGACCGTAGGCCACTTTCCTCGTTTCAGCCCAAATTGGAATGCTCGGATGAGAACCTGATGTCGCTCTGTTTGCATGACAACACTCGCTGTTATGTTCTATTATTCGTGTCCCTTTGCTTCTAGCCCGCAGTGTGGGCAAGAGTCAAGAGGAAAGCTCTCTGAGGATGCTTCGATGGCACCGTCGGTAGCGCCGGGAGAGCATCTAGAGTAATTGCTCACTCAGGTGATGAAAGTTGCCATCCTGGGAACTGTACTCGCGTGTAGTGAGCAGAATTCCGAAACGCGGCCTGCCGTTTGCTTCTTGTTCCTGCTCGATTCGATACAAATGGTATTGTGACCGTCGTTGTGGCCGGCGTCCAATGGCTGAAGACGCCCGGACTCCGACAACGGGAATCGGCCCGTGTGGTCCTGGAATACTCGCCTGTATAGTTTTGTGAATGTGGCCGTGCAGAATGAGCTCAGCGCCGGTTTTGACAATCACACGGCGAAAGGCGTCGGCATCAGTCAGCCTGCGACGGGCCGAGGCGTTCATCTCTTGTGGCGGATGGTGAATAAGAATGACCCGGCATAAAGGGGTTTTCGCCAGAGTGCTGAGAAGCTGTTCGAGTCGCTGGAGTTGACTCAGGCCTATCGCTCCTGAGGCATAAAAAGGCGCGGTTGCCTGCGCTGTTGAGACACCTACGACAGCAACGGGCCCACAGGTCCGGATAGTCGGGAAACTGGACGCAGTATGATTTACGATATGATTTGAAAGAAGCGCAAGCAAGTCTGATGCCGCACTCGATAAATTGTCAGAGCGCATATAGTCGCTCCAATAGGCCCATGGAAAGTGTTCACTGCTAGGTGTATAGGTATCGTGATTTCCAGGGATGAGAGAAACCTGTTGTGGGCCACCTAGCCGTTGAAGCCACGGCAGCGAGGCAGAGAATTCGTCTTCCAACGCAATGTTTGTCAGATCTCCGGTAATCACAAGGTGGTCTGGCTGCTGGTTACGCAAATCGGAGGCAAGGGCGGCCAATACTTCGGGGCGGTACTCCTTGCGTCGACGTAACAACCATGACAACGCGCCTAAGGCGCGCTTATTCAGGAATGCCCGAGGGTGTCGGAGACGGACCGGGGTCACGTGTAGGTCTGACAAATGGGCAATTGTGAAAGCTGACATAATCCTTGATATATTCAGCCTATACCACTCGCCCAGGGTATGATAAGACCGCCCCTCCGCAGGAGTACAGGTATGAAGCATGTGGCAGGCGCAAAAAATGTCTACGCGTGGATAGTCGACACGCCGAGCCATGCCGCCGTTAGGCCAATCGAGATCTGGGGTCTCTCTCCGCTCGAGCGCCTGCGCCGCAGCCTACGTGCGGCCGGCGTTCCTGACGACCAAATCCATACTGGAGCAGCCGCTGCGGCCACTGCGCAAGACGTTCAGGTTATTCTTTTGCGTGCGGATTACGTTTTCGACGAACGTTTGATCCGTGCGCTTATTGAACAAAAGCCGACGCGCGACGTTGTCCTGGTCGATCCCGATAACCAGACTGCAGTTGCGGCAGTGACAACGCGTGATCAGCTTGATGCTATTTTACCTTTCCTTCTTGATGCAGCAGAAATCCCTGCCGGACAATCCAATAGTTCCAACCATATAGACTACTTTGAGCCTGCAGCGCTGGTCTCGGCCTATTCGTCTGCACTGCGAAAATTCGATCCACCCTATCTCCTTCGCATTCGGTCTGAGAAACTCGGGCAGATTGAGAATCGTATTTTTGGCGCATCGTATAAAGGCATCACCGATGTGGTCACAAAGTGGATCTGGCCGCTGCCCGCGCGCGCGGTGACGCGACTTTTGGCCCGGTTTCACGTTCGTCCTAATATGGTGACTGGAGTCAGTTGGGTGCTGGTGGGTGCTGTGACCTGCCTCTTTGTCGAGGGATACTTCGGCCTTGGATTGCTGTGTGCCTGGCTCATGACCTTTCTGGATACGGTGGATGGGAAGCTTGCCCGGGTCACCTTTACCTCAAGTCGGATCGGGCATGTACTGGATCACGGCCTTGACCTTGTCCATCCACCGTTTTGGTATCTGGCCTGGGGGTCGGGATTGTCCGGAAGTGTCTCTATTGACGTCATCTGGGCTGATCCTACGACGTCTATTATCGTTGGCGGTTATTTCATAGGCCGGTTGTTGGAAGGCCTCTTCATGCTGGCCTTTCACATGGAAATCCACTCGTGGCGTCCTGTTGATTCGTTCTTCCGAACCATTACGGCCCGCCGGAATCCTAATCTGATCCTGCTTACCTTAGGGACGTTTGCTAGCCGGCCCGACCTGGGTTTCTGGTTGGTCGCTGTTTGGACGGTGTGTTCTCTTCTGTTTCATACGATGCGATTCGGCCAAGCCTTTGTCCAACGCTGGTACGGCCAGCCTATTCAGACCTGGCAAGTTTCAAGGACGCCAGCATGAGTCGCATAAGGCGCATCAATAGAAGGACATGTTCGTCTGCCGTTTCTCGACTCATGCGCGTTCTTTGGACCACGTTGGTTGGATTCCCCGTTATCTTCAGAATTTCAGGAATCTTGGGGGGAGTTTCCATACTTGGCTTATGGGCCGGTTGGAGTGGTGACCTTTTTGCCGCAGCCGAGCGCGGAAATCCGGCCGCCCGCCTACTGCCAGGAGAGCTTGCTCACGAACGGTGGGATCTTACTGCTCGATTCGCCTCTGGTCATTTTCTGTTTGCTGAATTTTTGATCACAAACTTTGGGCTTGGTGATCGGAACGCTGCAGTGATTGGTCATGTCATTCGACCCAACGGTCAGAGCCGGCGATTTCGGAACGGTCGGCGTGAAAGCCGATGGCAACTCTCGTCAGATCGGCTCCGGATGGAAGTCGGGTCGAGTCTGCTCGACCAACGCAGCCCAATGCATCAACTGCGGGTCAGGAAGAAGAGTACGCGGATTGAGCTGGATTTTTATCCGCGCGGGCCGGCTGTCTGGTCCGCTGATTTTCCACCATCTGGTTACGCGCTGGATCTGCTTGACCCTGCTGCACAGGCTGCGGGGTCTGTATGGGTCAAAGGCATGGACGAGCCTGTCACAATACACGGGACTGGTGCCGTTACCCATAGCTGGGCGAATGAGGCAGAGTCTGATCTCGTGCAACGTCGGCTAGAATTCTTCTTATTTCCAGATGAGCAAAGTGAGATGTCGCTCTATTTAGCGGATCTTACGACACCTCACGGAGCACGCAGCAGCTGGCTTGTTGTCAAAAAAGGACAACGGGTGGTCCACGAGGCGCAAAATTTTCACCTGAGACTTGACGGAAATGTGAAGAATGTTGGGTCCTACTATCTCCCCCAGCAGTTTTCTTTTGAGAGTGCCCCTTCCCATCCACATATAAAAGGCCGGGTTGAGCTCGACCGGTTGCTCCTGCTGTATGATCCTCTGGCTGATATCCCGCAACCCTTTCGCTTTCTGGTCTCTCTCAAGCTGAAACCCCGTCGGATGTGGCTCCTGTCGCCTTTTGAAATAGCCTTTCACCTGGACCAGGCGAGTGCACCTATTACGCTGACAGGAACTGGCATCACAAAAGTATCGTTTCTCAACCCCTTACCTTCACCGCGACCGGATGCAACGGTCTCGCTTTTTCAGGGATTTCGTGCGACTGGGCCTTTTAAGCAATTGCCGGGCTGGTCTTAAGAAAGGCCACCTTGGCGCGCTCGGGCGCGTCCTTAAGGCTGCTCCTGATGTGGTCCACATTGAGACCGCTGCCAGCGAGGATGTGCCCGAGGCGTTAGCCCGCTTGGCTCGTCAAGAAGTTACGCTGTTAGCTGTGAATGGCGGGGATGGGACGCTGCAGCATGTACTGACCGAAGTTTTAAGCAGCAATATCTTCGAGAGACTTCCCTGTATTGCTCCCCTGTGCGGCGGACGAACAAACATGAGTGCGCATGATATCGGCGGCCGTGGCAGGCCGGCTGCTGGCCTTGCCGCGCTCATCAGCAGCATGCAAACGAATATGCTAACACAACGGGTGGTCGAACGGCCTGTGTTGCACATTGACTGTGGACCACGCCAGCGTCCTCAATATGGCATGTTCTTTGGTGCAGGTGTCATCCAACGGGCGATGGCTTTTAAGCATCAGCTTTATCCCCAGCAGCATTTGCAAGGGCAGTTTGGGGCGGGACTCTTTTTGGGCGGGATGTTGCTGCGGCTCGCTTGTGGTTCACAAACTGGACTCCTGATACCGGACGAAATTGGGATAGGCCTGCCTGATGACCAGGGTGAGCAGTATGTGAATGATGAGCATGCCCATCATGTTCCGCTTGAACACCTCGAACGGGAGCAGTTCCAACTGTTGATGGCCACAACACTTAAGCGTTTGATTCTCCGTGCTCGCCCGTTTTGGGGTAGAGAAGATGCTGCCGTCCGTTTTACGTCTATCGCGGCAGGGGCGAAGCGGAGTCTTCCTGCTGCGCTAAAAATCTTGCGCGGGCTGCCACCTGCGCCGTCCATTAGTGCGACCGGCTATTGCAGCCGGAATGTTGAACGTGTGGCCTTACATATGGATAGTGGTTTCACGATTGATGGCGAACTATTTGATCCGGAGCCGGGAAGAATACTCCGCCTTGAGGCCGACCATAGACTCCGGTTTGTGCGGGCATGAGTGTTATGGATGAACCTGTAATATCCTTTAGTGCAGAACCTGATGTGCCACTGACCGAGCTCTTTTTCAAAGAGCTGACCCAACCTTTTCCAGAGGAAGCTGACATCATCGCTGCTGAAATTCAGCGCCGCTACGGTAAGGCCGTGGATGGGGTGCTTTTTTACGGCTCCTGCCTGCGTACTCAGCAGATGACCGACGCCGTGTTGGATTTTTATGTCCTGGTCCGCTCATATCGGGTTGCGTATGAAAAGCCCATACTGAGGTGGCTGAATGCATTCCTACCACCGAACGTGTTCTATCTTGAGATAGCACATGGACTGCGGACACTGCGCGCAAAGTATGCCGTCATCTCGACTAAGGATTTTGAGCAGGCGACTACTCCACATGCCGTCCCCGCTATTATATGGGCACGGTTTTGCCAGCCCGCACGGCTTGTGTATGCACGCGACAGCGTCATACAAGAAAGAGTGGCGCAAGCAACCGGACAATCCGCGCTGACTTTTATCAGACGGGCGGTCCTCTTTTTCGCTTCTCCGGACGGTAATCTGCCTATTCCCTCTGCCGACCTGTGGCACACCGGATTCCAAGAAACTTACCGCACAGAGTTTCGCACCGAACGGCCAGAAACCATTCGTGCCTTATACAAAGCAAGCCCCGAACGATATGATCAAATAACACAGGTCGGACTCCAACGACTCGAGCAGCAACGGGTGTTTGACCTCCAAGAACAAGGTGGGCAGTGGACGCTGTCTATGCCGCTGCTTCAACGTTGGAGGAGACGTCGCGGCTGGACCGTGCGTCGCTCCTTGGCAAAAGTGCTGTATGCTTTGCGGCTCTTAAAGACGGCGCTGACCTTTGGTGACTGGCTGCCCTATGCCCTGTGGAAGCTGGGACGGCATACTGGGGTATGGGTCGAGTTGTCCGAGCGGCAGCGCCGCTATCCGTTGATCTGTGGCTGGCCGGTGCTGTTTAAGCTTCTTCGGCAGCGTGCTCTTCGGTAACTGATGCACGCGTCCGATGCTGACGCATCCGTCTTACCAAGTCTTGGATCGCCAAAAGAATGCCGCGTTCGCTAGCTTGATTGTAGGAAGAGTCCAAGGGCAAAGTGTTCTGCAACTGGCGATGAAGCTCGCCCAGACTATGGTAAGGGACGTTTGGCAAGAGGTGGTGAAGCGCGTGATAGCGTAAGCCCACCGGTGCTGCCAGAACGGTCAGGAGGGGCCATCCGCTCAAATTAACAGAATCAAGCAACTGTTCTGTCAGGCTCAGTTGCCGCCCGCTGTTTTCATACCTATGCGCGGCCAGGGTGCGGACCTGATTCAGCACCAACATACCGGCTGTCACCAAGTACCACTGCAGAATCCAGACCATAGGAAGCTGACCTAGAAGCCAACTCGTACACGCCAGCCAGACGACGAGGGCGGTCGCCCATTCTTGAATAATCCAGCGTGACCTGTGCTGTTTCTTTGGCGGAGACCGACAATAGGCTGGATTAATGACAAGGGTTGAGGCGCGCTGAACAACCAGCTTGCGCAGTGGAGGAACGCTATACGAAAGAGGTGCAAGGATACCCCACCGAAGTACGAGTAAGGCTGGAACAATCAGCACACCGAGGACAAACCAGCCAAGGTTGAGTATGTTTCCCTGGGCAAGGGGCGCGTATTCAGGATCGTTTGCTGTACCGAAAACATTGGGCCGATGGTGATCGTTGTGCGATCCAACATACATCAGACTCGGCAGCATGAAGGGTAAGCCGACAAGGAGATGCCAGGCGATTTCGAAACCTGGCAGACTGCCTCGCTTACAATGTGCAATTTCATGGATAAACAAGATCGTACGGAGCAGTGCAACCAGCGCGATGGCGGTGGCTGCGAAGTAGGGCAGGGAACCGAATGGCGAGCGGAGACTCAGATAAAAAGCTGTCCAACCTACTACAGATGACAACAAGAGATCTATCCAGTAGATGCCGGGATGTGGCTGAAACGTCTTTGTGAATTGTTTGCGCAGCCGTTGTGCTACTCGCTCGTCCGGCGTTGGCACGAGCAGGTTCTCCAGGCTCTCAAGGGTTGGGAAGGTTGAATCTCTTGGCTGCACTCTTTATTCCTAATTTTGTCCAGCCCTACCCGGTCTTGGCCTGCACTGGCTCATGGCAAAGCTGGTCCCTATAAGAGCGTCCCAGGCCGACTTGTCAAGAGAGACCTCTAGGAAATCCAGGAAGGTGGCCATTTGAATAACGTCGTTATTTCTACTAAAACAATTGTGGGGTGTGTATGGCCCTTGGTTAAATTGAGGAAATCTGTTATCTACCGTGCGATTTAATCGT
Source organism: uncultured Enterobacteriaceae bacterium (assembly GCA_964639795.1). Classification (GTDB taxonomy): domain Bacteria; phylum Desulfobacterota; class Binatia; order Bin18; family Bin18; genus Bin18. Next base: position 37,455 of record CAZXFE010000004.1, read on the forward strand.
GATTCAATGGCTTTTGTGAGTACCTTGGGGAGAATACCGCGTGGGCCGGTGGTGAAGCCAGATTCTCGCGTCCTTGTGACTGGAGGGACTGGATTCATCGGCTCGCACTTCATCGACGCGCTTGTTGAACAAGGCGTTCGGCCGCGCGTGCTCGTGCGTGGCACGAGCGACACGTCCCGGCTCCCGGCAGATAACATCGAACTTATAACAGGCTCATTAGAAGATTCCGACAGTCTAACCCGTGCTGTATCTGGCGTTGAGGTTGTCATCCATATCGCGGCCATAATAAAAGCGTCCACACAAAAAGAATATTTGTCTGCCAACGCGACCGGTACCCAAGCGCTTGTTGATGCAATGCGCTCGGCTGAGCCGCGTCCTAGACGGCTGGTGTATCTCAGTTCGCTTGCGGCGGCCGGGCCAGTGTTGGATGGGCAACCCGTCGGACCAAACGACGTGCCCCGCCCTATTACTGCGTATGGACGGAGTAAGCTCATTGGTGAGCGAGCCTGTCTTGCTGCGTCTGACGCATTCGACGTTGTTGCTCTGCGTGCACCAGTGGTGTACGGACCACGGGAACGTGATTTTTTCATGCTCTTTCGTTTGGCGACCCGGGGCATTTTGCCTACGCCAACGGGACCGGACCGCGTTGTCCAGCTCATCCATGTTTCGGATTTAGTTGAGGCGTTGATCCGTGGAGCAATCATGCCCGACGCACGTGGTCTCTATCACGTAGCCGAATCACAATCCTATGCATGGAGTGAGATCGCCGCGTGTATTGGCCAAGCAGTTGGGCGCTCAGTTCACCTGGTGCGTATCCCACAGCGATTGATGCAGATTGCCGCAGCAGTGAGTGAAGGCGGGGCGGCAATGATAGGACGAGCGACCATATTCAACCGAGAAAAAGTCAAGGAGCTGCTCGCTCCCGGTTGGTTGTGCGAAACGGCACTGGCTAAGCAAGAGCTGGGATTTGAGGCCAAGATTCCGCTTTCGACAGGATTTGCTGAAACGGCAGCATGGTATAAACGGAAGGCGTGGTTATAGTTTGCGAGGTCGTGGGGGCTGGAGGGGCGAAATGAAACCGGGACCACAATATGTCGCTAAAACTGACAATCTGGGATGTCACGGAGAGAGGGGGACGGGATGAACCTTTTCGAGAAATGTACTCGTTTTACTCGCGCTCGAGAGGCTCAGGCTACCGGGTATTACCCATTTTTTACGCCGATAGAATCATCGCAAGGGACGGAAGTGATGGTCCGCGGCGAGCCCAAGGTCATGATGGGCTCAAACAATTACCTTGGTTTAACCCACCATCCAAAAGTGTTGGCTGCTGCGGAGGCTGCACTGAAACGCTACGGCAGTGGCTGTACCGGCAGCCGTTTCCTGAATGGGACGCTGGACCTTCACGACCAACTGGAAGAGCGTCTGGCCAGCTTTCTGAACAAAGAAGCCTCGCTGGTCTTTAGCACGGGCTATCAGACTAATTTGGGCATCCTGGCGACCCTGATCGGGAAAGGCGATTATCTCTACCTTGATAGGCTTGATCATGCCAGCGCGGTAGACGGCTCTCAGCTCGCTCATGGGACTGTACTCCGCTATCCGCACAGCGATCTCGCTACACTCGAACAACAGCTCGAGAAAACGCCGGCAAAGGCCGGCAAGTTGATTGTCACAGATGGCATCTTCTCCATGGAAGGCGATATTGCGCCTCTGCCTGGCTTAGTTGCGCTGGCCGAGCAATACGATGCTGAGATTATGGTCGATGACGCGCATGCCTTGGGCGTCTTAGGAGAAAATGGCGGTGGCACAGCGCAGCATTTTCACCTGGAGGACAAGGTCAGTCTGATTATGTCCTCATTCTCCAAATCACTGGCAGCCATTGGCGGGGTAGTGGCTGGCCCGGAGCCGGTAATCCACTATCTGAAACACCATGCTCGTTCCTTGATCTTTAGTGCCAGCATGCCGCCCGCGTCTGTAGCTACGGTTTTGACTGCCCTGCAGATTATTGAGGAAGAACCCGAACGTCGTGAAGCCCTATGGCGGAACACTCACCGTATGCAAGACGGACTCCGGAGCCTGGGCTATGACCTGGGGGGGAGTGATACTCCGGTGATTCCTATTATTGTCGGGGATATGTGGTTGATGGGCATGATCTGGAAAGAGCTGTTTGACTCAGGCATCTTTACTAATCCAGTTATTCCTCCTGCCGTGCCGGAAAATTCGTGCCGCGTCCGCATCTCGATGATGGCAACGCATACGGATGAACAGATTGATTTTGTCCTGGACGTCTTTGCCCGTATCCGGCCTCACATTCAGGTGGAGCAGGTGGCCGTTTAGTTCTGGCTGGTCGGTCTCTGCTAGCGGGCAAGGTCGAGCATGCGGGATGCCGTACGCATAGACCGCGTCGCAGGCCGGCAGGACCTTCGGCGTTTCATACAACTGCCTTGGCGGTTATACCGTGATGATCCTGCCTGGGTTCCGCCACTTCTCTTTGATCTCAAAAACCTCCTCTCACCTAAAAAACACCCGTTTCATCAACATGCCGATGTCCAATACTTCCTGGCCCGCCTGGACGGGGAAGTTGTAGGGCGTATTGCTGCTATTGTTAACCAGCTGCACGTTCAATTTCATGCTGAGCCCATAGGATTTTTTGGGTTTTTTGAGAGCATTGAGAATCAAGACGTTGCCGCTGCGCTCCTGACGGCTGCTGAACGCTGGGTTGCCGAGCGTGGAATGCAACGCATACGTGGTCCTATGAATTTCTCGACCAACGAAGAATGTGGGCTGCTGGTTGATGGTTTTCACGATGCACCCAAAATCATGATGCCGCATCATCTGCCGTATTATTGTCTACAGATAGAAACGGCGGGTTATGAGAAGGCCAAAGATCTACTCGCATACGTAATCGATGTTCGCGGCAAACCTCCGCCAGAACGGCTCGTCCGTGGTATTAAGCGGCTGCAGCGGCGGCACAATGTTCGACTTCGACCAATCAGTAAAAAACGGTTTGATGAAGAGATCAGAGTCCTGCATGGGATTTATCACCGTACGTGGGAGAAGAACTGGGGTTTCGTGCCGATGAGCGAGGCTGAGGTGGATCTGTTTGCGAGCCAACTTCGCCTCGTGGTTGATCCGAAGCTGTGTCTCATTGCGGAACACCAAAACGAGCCAGTAGGCTTTGCGCTCGCGATTCCTGATTATAATCAGGCGTTGCATCACATTAATGGACGCTTGTTTCCGTTTGGTTTGCTGAAACTCTTGTGGTACCGGCGCAAGATCAATATGGCCCGCATTCCGCTGCTTGGCGTCAATCCTGGCTTCCGCCGTCGGGGCATTGAGGCCATGCTGTATGTCAAGCTGTGGGAGGTCGTGCCGCAAAATGGCTACCCGGTGGTCGAGTGTTCCTGGATTCTGGAAGACAACTGGGACATGAGACGTGGGCTCGAACAAATGGGCGCACACGTCTATAAGACGTACCGGGTGTATGAAAAGGCGGTGTGAGGCCAACTGCTCATCCAAGTGCCCCTACTGTACGGTGTTGAGGTTCTCGTGCTCTTCTGCTCAGGTTTCCAGCTTACCAAGACGGCCGTTCTCAATACTGACTCAGTCAGCCCAACGGTTTAAAATTATCGAGGCACTACGGCCATTTTTGAGACGCACTTCCTGACAGCTGAAAAGGAGACGTTCTTGGGTGAGGTTGATCAGTTTCTGGGTGTCGTTAAAGACGGGGTGGCAAAAGCGTACCCCTTACGTATCTTGGTCTGGCACGAGGTTGTCAATGATCGGCTGGGAGACACCCCAGTCGTGTCGACCTATTGACCGTTGACTAACCGCGCCGTTGTGTACGCACGCACAATGAAAAATAAAGATAAAGACACAGAACTCACGTTTGGCGTGTCCGGTCGCCTGTATCAGAGTAATGTTTTACTGTACGACCACCAGACTGAGAGCCTGTGGTTTCAGCTCAAGGAAGAAGCGGTGACCGGACCGATGACGGGAACTCAGCTTGCCACCGTTCCCTAAGTCTTAACTGCGTGGGAGCAATGGTAGACGCAGCATCCTGAGACTTTGGTGCCTTCCATGCAAACTGGCCATAATCGTAATTATGACTACTCCTCATATGAGGCCTATACACGCCGCCCTTCCCCGATGTTTCCAATTGCAAATCAGGATGATCGTCCCAACGAAAGAGCGTATCATCGGCCTCTCCTTCAACGGCACGCACAAGGCATATTCTCTTGCAGCACTGAATAAGCGGGGGAAGCCACTTGACGATCACATAGGAGAGAGCTGTTCAGGTTAGCTATGACATGGAGGCAAAAAGTGCTCGGATTGTTGACGAAAAATCAGGAGAAATTCTGCCGTCTGTTATCGCCTAGTGGTTTGCGTGGGCTTCTTTCCATCCTCAGGCCTCCGTCTAACGGTCCGAAAACGAAACCAGTCAATAATTGAGTTGAACTGCGTTGTAGCCCCGCCGTTCACCCATAGACTGCGCTGAACAGGGCTAGGTGGGAGGGGAGATATTTTATGGAATCGGACAAACAGCCGAGTCGACGAAGCCGGTTCCTATACCATTGGTTTCGACGTGAGACTGTTATGCGAGCCCTCAAGGTCGCCGGAATCGTGGGGCCGATACTCACGCTCATTAATCAATACGATTTACTTCTTGGTCTCGACTTTTCTCCGAAATTGTTTTTCAAGATTGTTCTTACTTTCCTTGTTCCCTATAGTGTGTCTTCCTACTCTGCTGCCAAGACTTATATGGAGCGGGAGAGATCTTGATTATAAAGTAGGAGCGATCGACCGGACGCCCGGGTAATGGATGCATTGCCCCTCCCTCTGGCTTCATTGCGAAAGCAAAACAGACAGAGTACACAGGGCTTGCAACTAAGGAGGTCTCTCATGGATGTACGCATCCGGCCTGCTGTTCCCGACGATGGTGAGACCTGCGGGCGCATTCTGTACGAAGCATTTAAAGGTATTGCCGAATACCACCGGTTCCCTCTGGAATACAGCTCTGTCAGGGCTTCGACTGCGCTGGCCCGTTTCTTTATTCGTCATACGGCGGTTTTTTGTGTTGTGGCTGAAAAGGACGGGCGTGTCATTGGCGTCAATTTTCTTGATGAGCGTGACGCTATTGGTGGGCTGGGTCCTATTGCGGTTGATCCATCGGTGCAGGAACGTGGCATTGGCCGGCTCTTGATGCATGCCGTGATTGAACGTGGCAAGGATGCCGCAGGTATTCGGCTCACTCAGGACGCCTACAACACGCTGGCTATGTCACTGTATACCTCGCTGGGCTTTGACATCAAAGAGCCATTGGGGATGCTGAAAGGCAAACCGAAAAGCAAATCTCGAACTGATGTTGAAATCCGTGCGCTCAGGAGCGAAGACCTGGAGGCCTGTGCAAGACTGTGTCAGCAAGTCTGCGGCTTTCACCGTACGGGTGAAATGCAAGATGCAGTCAAATATTCCGCTTGCTTCGGCGTTAAATGTGATGGTCGGATTGTTGCGTATACATATTCGTACACTGCCAAAAGCGAGGAATGGATACTAGCACACGGGGTTGCGGAGACAGATGCAGACATGCAAGCGTTGCTTCTTGGGCTAGGTGAGGTCAGCGGGAGACCCCTCTCTTTCTTACTTCCTACGCGCCGGGCGGCCTTATTCCGGTGGTGTCTGCGTGAGGGCTTATACGTGGCAAAGCCGGGCTCTCTCATGACCATGGGGGCCTATCAAGAACCATATGGCTGTTACTTTCCGTCAGGGTTGTATTGACTGCTCTCTCAGAAGATAGATCTACTTTGCTGGGCGACAGAGATAGATCAAGTAAGTCCCGAGGACTGCTTGTATATATCTCTTCACAGGCGGCAAGCCGGACTTTGCATTTGCTCTGATTTGCCGCTCAAAAGAAAGGACCGATATGGACTACGGAATTATCTTGCCGCACTTCAGCGCGTTTGCGCATGAAGATCCGGCGAATCGTGTTTTGACTGCAGCCACCACGGCAGAGGAACTTGGCTATAGTACGTTGTGGGTAGCAGACCACGTCATCTTTCCATCCAAGATTGAAGGCGGTTATGCGTTTAATCCGGAAGACCCCTTCCTCGATCCGCTGACCGTTCTTGCGGCGCTGGCGTATAAAACGACTAAGGTCAAACTCGGCACAGCGGTTTTAATTTTACCCTACCGGCATCCATTGGCCACAGCGAAGGCGCTTGCCACGATCGATGTCCTGTCTGGCGGTCGGACGGTTGTTGGCGTGGGGGCTGGCTGGTTGGAGCAAGAATTCACCGCCTTAGGCACGTCGATCAAAGAGCGTGGAGCTCGCACGAATGAGACCATGGATATCTTCAAGGCAGTCTGGACACAGGAAACGCCGCGGTACGCGGGTAAGCATTATCAGTTCTCCGATATTAAGTTTATTCCCAAGCCAGTTCAGAAGCCGCATCCTCCTATTCTCGTAGGCGGGATGACCAAAGGCGCATTGCGACGGACAGCGCGTCGGGGCGATGGCTGGATTGCCATGGGGAAGAGGCCCGATGATATTAAAGAACCTTTGGAAACGCTGCGTAAGTTAACGGAGCAAGAAGGTCGGAACCCCGACGACTTGCAGATTTGTATGCTGCCGCTCGGTGCGCCGAGTGTGGATCAATTAATTCAAGATATCCCACGTTACGCAGACTTGGGGGTGCATCATGTCTATCTGTCGTTTCGCGCCTGGACGGATGAGTTTTCTGAGCTCATGGAACTCATGGAACATTTTGCCAAGGAAATGAAGTTGTCGAGCTGAATAGAAAATGGGGACGCACGCAGGTAGGGAAATATGGCCATCCAGGTTAGGCTGTCTGTTGGAGCGTACATGATCTCTGCCATGTGCATCTCCACCATCATATCAGTTGGAGAGAGCCGAAAATCCTGAAGCATGCGGTTGACGTCGATGTCCTTTGTCCCGTCCCGATTCCCCTCCATGTGCATGGACATATAGCGGTAGCCGAGCATCCATTTTCCTGCCAGATGTGTATGGGTTCCCAGAACGTTTACGGCCTGGGCATCGGCGTCCATAATTTCCTGAAGGCTCAGCTGCATGAAATCGGCCGTGGACTCTTGGGCAGAGGCCAAGGACGGAGGCCAGCTGGTTGCTATCCAGGCTACGCATAGGAGCGTAGGTAGGGTAAAAAGATGCTACTTTATCATTTGGTTCGGTGGTCGCGCCGTAATAATGGACGGGACTAACGATAAGTTGCGCTCTAGCCTCCTTGCAGCTGTAGCGGTAAGTATAGAAAATAATTAAGAAAATTTTTGAGTTGGGC
>CAZXFE010000005.1:0-32704 GCA_964639795.1 uncultured Enterobacteriaceae bacterium
GTGTCGAAGTTGTCGCGCGCACGCCGAATCTCGATGCGGCCAGTGAAAAAATCCGCAACTTCTTAGCTGCAGAGCAACAGGTTACGCGGTCGCGCTTCGAGAACTATCTATACACCCATGTCAACCGGGACGCGGTCCGTCATCTGTTTCGAGTCGCTTCGAGTTTGGATTCCCTCGTTGTGGGTGAACCACAAATTCTAGGCCAGATGAAAGATGCCTATGCTGTCTCTTCCTCACTCGGGACATTGGGCACTGTCTTACATCGTTGCTTTCACAAGTCGTTTTCCGTGGCCAAGCGGGTCCGTACGGAGACCGCGATTGCGGCCAAAGCCGTCTCCGTCAGCTCTGCGGCCATTGATCTGGCCTGTACGATTTTTGATCGATTGGAAGATAAAACAGCCATGGTCATCGGTGTAGGAGAGATGGGGGAGCAGTCTGTACGCCATCTGCGCGGGCGCGGGGTCGGGACCATCCTGGTTACAAATCGGACCTTTCGACGTGCCGTTGAGCTCGCCCGAACCTGTAATGGCACGGTTGTACCGTTTGACCAGCTTGAAAAACACCTCCACTTGGCAGACGTGGTCATAGGTTCTGCCGGAAGCCCACACTATCTCTTGCACTCGGGTATGATCGAAGATGCACTGCGGGAGCGTAAACGCAGCCCGATGTTCCTCATCGATTTGGGTGTCCCGCGTAATTTTGATCCGCGTCTCAACGGTCTGGATAATGTCTTTTTGTACGACATTGATGATCTTGAACAGGTTGTCGAGGATAACAAAGGCGAGCGGCAGCTTGAAGCGGTCAAGGCCGAAGCGATTGTCTCTCAGGAAGTAGAAAGTTTCTGGCGCTGGTTCTCAAATCTTGAAGTCACACCAACCATTGTGGCATTGCGGGAGCAGGCTGAGCTGGTTCGACAACGTGAGATAGAGAAAACCCTGGCTACACTGAAGGAGCTTCCCCCGCAGGCAAAAGAAGCCGTTGAGGCAATGAGCCGCTCTATTACGAATAAGCTGCTACATCCACCACTGGCCTATCTCAAGCGCAGGAATCGGCAGGCGCGTACCGAGCGGGAGTCTGCTCAGCAGAACGGACACAATGAGAAAGAGGCTGACACTGTCTCTCCCCATGTCTTTCGTCAAATCTTCGGGTTGGATGAGGACGAAGACTAGCCACCCGCAGCTGTGGTATTCTGTCTCAGAGGAATGCGAAAAACAATTCGGATTGGGACGAGAAGGAGCACGCTGGCATTGTGGCAAGCCAACTGGGTGAAAGACCAGCTCGAACAGAGCTGGCCAGGCCTGACGGTCGAGCTGATGCCTGTACAGACAGCGGGCGACAAGATCCAGAATATTGCCCTGTCTCGTATTGGTGGAAAAGGCCTATTTGTTAAGGAAATTGAAGAAGCGCTGCTCGCCGGGCGGGTGGATTTAGCGGTCCATTCGGTCAAAGATGTCCCTGCGGATTTGCTGGACGGACTCACGCTCAGTGTTATTCCGCAACGAGAAGACCACCGGGATCTCCTGATTACCCGCAATGGAGAGACGTTGGACGAGTTGCCGGATGGAACGCGGCTGGGAACAAGCAGCTTACGGCGGCAGGCCTTGGTCCTGCATCTCCGGCCTGGGCTGCGTATTGAGATGCTCCGGGGCAATGTAGATACGCGCCTGCGTAAGCAACGTGAAGGCGTAGTAGATGCGACCATCTTGGCTGCCGCTGGCTTAACACGCCTGGGTATAACGCCCGAGCACAGCCATGTCCTTGATGACCAGATATTCTTGCCCGCCATCGGTCAGGGCGCACTGGGGATTGAGACCCGAGGAGAGCCTGAAGTCGAGGAGCTACTGCAGCCGCTCCACCATGTTGAGACCGCGCTGGCGGTGATAGCAGAACGCGCATTTTTGCGGTGGACAGGCGGAAGTTGCCGGACTCCGCTGGCTGCAAAAGGTACGGTACATAATGCGTCTGTGACACTCTCAGCGTTGATTGCTAGCCCTGACGGACAACGTGTTATTCGCGGGCAGGAGGTAGGCACAACCGAGACAGCAGAGCAGATTGGAAAGAGGCTGGCCGAACGCTTATTGGCCCAAGGTGGACAGGAGATTTTAGAGCGCCTGGCGCGGGAGGAGTAAGCGCTGACTATTTGCCTGGTGACTTTCTCTGTTCAGTGCCTCTAACTCAGCACTCTTATGCCTATCGGAAAAGTCTATCTCGTTGGCGCAGGCCCGGGAGATCCTGGGTTGCTTACGCGCAAAGGCCAACGCTGCCTCGAAGAGGCGGATGTGGTGATATATGACTACCTCGTTGATGTGCGCCTGCTCGATTTTACCCGTCCGGAGGCAGTCTTGGTGGATGCTGGGAAAAGGGGCGGGGACAGTACGAGTTCGCAAAAGACGATTAACCAGCTTATGATCGAACATGCTTCACAGGGGAAAGTCGTCACCCGACTCAAGGGCGGAGATCCTGTGCTATTCGGCCGAGGGGGAGAAGAAGCCGAAGAGTTAGTAGCGGCGAACGTCCCATTTGAAATTGTTCCCGGCGTCACGTCAGCGCTTGCCGTGCCTGCCTATGCCGGCATTCCCTTAACGCATCGGGATTTTGCATCAGCCGTAGCCATTGTCTCCGGCCATAAAGAGGTATGGGACAACGCGCCGCATCTGAATTGGGCAACCCTGGCCGGGGTGGGTGGGACGCTGGTCTTTCTCATGGGCACCCGTCAGTTGCGAAACAATATGCACCGCTTGCTGCAGTTCGGTTTGCCGGCTGAGACGCCAATTGCACTGATTCGATGGGGAACTAAGGCCGACCAGGAGGTCCTGACGGGAACGGTCGGCACGATTGCCGATCGGGCGGCTGAACGCGGCTTTGAACCTCCCGCGGTTATCGTTGTTGGTGATGTGGTGCGCTTACGTGGGCGACTGCAATGGTTCGAGTCGAAACCGCTCTTTGGCAAGCGGATTGTTGTCACGCGCCCGCGGGCTCAGGCGAGTCGTTTTGCCGATCTGCTTGAACAACACGGTGCGGAAGTCTTCCGCTTCCCGACCATTGAGACCGTTCAAATGGATTCGTACGCTGCGCTAGATGTCGGACTCGATACCGTAGCGAGTTATGACTGGCTGATCTTCACCAGTGTGAATGGGGTGCGCTATTTCTTTGACCGGTTGCAAGAGCGACAGCTGGATATTCGCAGTTTGGGCAGTGTCCGGATTGCGGCCATTGGCCCGGAAACAGCGCGTGCAATCGAGGCACGGTATCTGCGGGTCGATGCGGTGCCCCAAGAATACCGAGCGGAGGCCCTTATTGAAGTGCTCGGAGTCGAAAAGGCGCAGCGCATCTTGTTGCCGCGTGCGGCTGAGGCGCGCGCGATTCTCCCCCAAGAGCTGCGCTCGATTGGCGCACACGTTGACGAGATCGCGACCTATCGGACGATTCGAACGAGCCAACCAAGAAATCGAGACGACAAATTTCGCTCTTTGCTCCGGGGTGACTACATTGATCTTCTCACCTTTACCAGTTCCAGCACGGTCCGGAACTTTGTTGCTAGCTTCCCAGGCGAGGATGTCTTAGCCTTGCTTGGAAAAACACAGATAGGCTGTATCGGGCCCATTACTGCTGCTACTGCACGGGAATACGGTTTGACCGTAGCCATCCAACCTCACGACTATACGATCCCAGCTTTTTCTGAGGCGATTGTGGAGTATTATCAGAAGTAGGAATACCCCTTGTGGCTGTCCATCTGAAGAGCGCATTAGAAACGCATTGTTTGGAGGCATAGACCATGTCCTTTCCGATTCAGAGACCACGCCGGCTGCGGCGAAATGAGAACCTGCGTCGAATGGTGAGAGAAATTCATCTCAGTGTGGATGATCTCATTATGCCGCTGTTCATTGTGCCGGGCTCCGGAGTGGAAAACCCGATTGGGTCTATGCCCGGTATCTCCCAGTTGTCCATTGATCGGGCTGTGGAAGAATGTAAATCCATTCAAGACCTCGGTGTTCCGGGCGTAATCTTGTTTGGTATTCCAGAAGAAAAAGACGCGGTCGGATCTGACGCCTACAGCGATGATGGAATTATCCAACGCGCGCTGCGCGCCCTCAAAGAAGAAGTGCCAGGTCTGACGCTTATTACCGATGTGTGTTTCTGCGAGTACACCGATCATGGCCACTGCGGTATTATCAAAGGCAACGACGTTGATAACGATGCGACCCTACAGATTCTAGTCAAAGAATCGCTGTCGCATGTACGTGCTGGAGCGGACATGGTTGCCCCGTCTGACATGATGGACGGCCGTGTTGGCGCCATCCGACAAGGTCTCGACGAGGAAGGCTATCCACAAATTCCGATCATGGCCTACTCGGCGAAATTTGCTTCAGGTTTTTACGGGCCTTTCCGCGAAGCAGCGGAATCTACGCCGCAATTTGGTGATCGCCGTTCGTATCAAATGGACCCGCCGAACGCAGGTGAAGCCCTGCGAGAAGTGGCACTCGATATTGAGGAAGGCGCGGATATTGTCATGGTGAAGCCGGCTATGCCGTATCTCGATATTATCCAGCGGGTGAAAGAACGATTTAATTGTCCTGTTGCGGCGTATCAGGTGAGTGGGGAGTACGCTATGCTGAAAGCCGCCGCATTGAATGGCTGGCTGGACGGAGAGCGCGTTATGCTCGAATCCTTGACAAGTATTAAGCGGGCGGGGACTGACCTCATCTTGACGTATTTTGCCCAGGAGGCTGCGCGAGTCCTGAACGCTGCGCGCTAGGGGCGAAGCACTCCTAGAGTTGTAAAACTGTCTAGATATGAGAGGGCAGGTTTCGCCTGGACACTGTATGCCTCAGAAGCGGAATCGTCTCCGTTCTGTCTCTTAACTCGAAGCGCTGCGTCGGGTGCGCAAGGAGCTTCCGCCACCGATGCGTCGCAAAGAGGATGAGAAGAAATACCGTCGTACGACTGTCGGGCGAGAGACGCGCCAAGAGGTTGAGAGGTCAACCCAAGAGGAGTAGATTGGAGAGGGTGCTGAAAATGAATGCGACGCAGAGGAGAAAATCCCGATGATGTGGAAAAGACAGGTGTTGGCGTTAGTGGCAGTAGTGTTTCTGACGGCTCCTCTGGCGACCGCCCACGACTATTATGACGATTTTGAGGATACTCACCCACTGCGCCTCGTATCCTACCCAGTACATGCCGCAGGCTATGTGCTCGAATGGCTTGTTACCCGACCTATACATGCGCTGGTGTCGCAACGGGACTTAGAGCCCGTCTTTGGCCATGACATGCGTCCTTTTGATTTTAACGAGCAAACGCGCGAAATTGGCGGTACTATACCTGAGCGGCAGGCGGCGGCTCCACCAGCGACAGTTGATTCGGGCGCGTCCCGCCACGGGCTTGAGGAAGCGAAAGCCTCGGCTTCAGAGGCGCGGGCCGCTGCGGAAAGTGCCAGGATGTCGGCGGCGGATGCAGCACGCTCTGCCCAGATTGTTGATCGGATCGCTGACAAATCGGCCCAGTCGTTCGAGGAATCGCTGAGAAAATAGCGATCAGTTCCATAGTTCGTAGTAGGGGCGAGGTGATCTCACCCCTATTTTTATTAGCATCTTTTTGGCCGGCCTCTTGGTGCCCAGCCACGGCAGTACAGGCGAACTATCAAGGTTGTCCTTACTCACGCAGCTCGCCATCTTTCTGAGGGAGGTATAATTGTTTGGCGCGGGGCGCTTTTCGTTTTTGGGAATGGTGCTCCCGACGGGACGAAGCATGAAAGAGATCGGCAAAAAGATTGTCGGCGACCTGTCTGACGCGACTATTTTTTTCTCAGCCTGACTCCCCGTCTTCTTACGCCCACGATCTACGGACACTTTAGTAAAGGGCATGCACTACCTCCTCTATCAATAACTCGGTCTTACAAGTATGCACGCAATGCGGACTTCAGGCATACCGAAAAGGTCACGAAAGAGGAGGGAAGGCTAACGATTAGATAATGTTCAGCTTATGCGAGGTCAGCGCGACGGAGAGAAACTTCAATTCTCATCTCTGCATCTCCGCTGGTTATGTTCTGACCTCTTCGACAAGTGGGGCTGTCCGGCTTGCCGCTTCCAGAAACTCGACCACTGCTGCCTTTCTATTCTTTCTTGCCCAATACAGGGCGCGGTATGGCCGTAATTGTATGCGGCGTTTACCTCAGCACCAACATCAAGGAGGGCCTGCACGATTTTTATATGACCAAAGCGGGCTGCCACAATCAGAGCGGTATGACCAAAGCCTTAATTGTGGATGTTAATATCCGCGCCATTGTCCAATATTCCCATCATGGCCGGTAGGTTCGCCTCACTCGTTGCAACATTAAAGTTGTCTCCCCACGGCGCTTCATCCGGCACCTGGGAGGATGGTACAGATGGTAGCCACTCACGGGAAAAAAGGATGGCTGCAATCAAGAGTCCGACGGCGACCATATTCTTTTTATCCATACAGGTCGGGAACTTTTCTACTGTGTCTTTGTCGCGTCACGAACCGTGGGTTGAGAGTTGTAGTGGCGGTCATATTCCCCTTCCCTGATAACGCCAGAAACTCCCGTCGAGACACCTCAACCGACTTTGCATCATGCCGTACCGATCTCATGGACCTGCTTCTTCACCCGGTGCTGTCGTGCATACTTTCTCCTACGTTGCGTGAAATTACGCTGTTTTAAGAGTACGCACGGGATGCGAACTCAAGATCTACCGAAAAGGTAGCGAAATGAATAGGGAAGGCTAACGATTTCATAATGTCACGCTTATGTGAGGTCGGCGCGGCGGATCATGGTGAAGAAGGGAGCGCTTTGCGCTGAATTCCCTTGTGCGGGAGACCATGCGCGCAGATCGGTCCTTGAGCCTGCCGCTATGCTAATGCCCTATTCCGCTTGTCCCTTGAGATGCTTGTCGAAGAAGGCGATTCTTTCGACAAGAGGCAGGGCACGTTGGTAGGATTGAAGTGGGCCAGGCTATGAGGGGCCTCGGCGGGGAGCTTGCAGATTAGTCACAATCACTTTATGCCGAAGGGGCTCAACGTCTCTGATTGGCATTCAACACCAAGGAGGATCAACCGATGACATCGAAAACAGAGGACGGGTATGTGCAGGTGAACGCCGTGGACTGGCAACCTTTTCCCGGGACGCTGTCGACCGGCGGAATCCGCTGGAAACTGCTCCACGTCTCCCCGGAAATGGGAGCCTGGACGGCGATATTCGATTGCCCGCAAGGTTCTGCTTTTGCCAGCCACATTCACGTTGGTCCCGGGGAATACTTACTCACTAAGGGTAAAATGGAAGTACGCGGCGGTGACGAAGAGGGTGGGGCGACCGCTTACGAGCTTGGTTATGGGTATGAAGCCTGCCACGCCCGGCACGATAAGACCTATTTCCCTGAGGACAGTGAATTTTTTATGACCTTTCTTGGTCCCCTCCAATTTATTGACAAAGAAGGTGGCACCGTAGCCCTGGTGGGCTGGGAGCAGGCCCATGACTTGTGGGCACAACAGACGGGTCAGGCGTAATCCCATATGGTGGATTAGCAGAGGGTAACCCGAAACCACAAGGCTGAATATCGTCAAGCCAGCACAGTCGCCGAGCCGGCCGTGGTGGTGTTTCAGCCGGTCGACTCAGTCACCTGGCCAAAGATGTACGGCTCGAGTGTGTCCTGCGCGGCGAGACGGAGCTTGTGCCAGCGGCCACCGCCGTAATAGGCGAGGCTACCGGGATCAGCGTCGCCGTGCCCGTTGTAGTACGACAGACAGTCTCGCAGCGGCGCACTCATGATGTCTGCATTGCGGCAGTGCTCGGCGTACTCCTCTTGCGGCTGGCTGTGAATGTCGATGATTTCCTCGCCCTGGTCACGCAGGGTCGACAACATCCACATGATGTAGTCGCCATGGGCGTCGATGGCGTCGGTGAAGTTGAAGCTGCCACCACCACCTTGGGGGCCGGTAACGATAAAGAGGTTCGGGAAGCCCTTCGCGTGGATACCGAGAAAGGTCTTGGTGCCCTCTGCGTCCCAGGTCTCCGTGAGGGTGCGGCCATCGCGACCCACAGTCGTCTTGAACGTGGCGGTCGCCATCCATTGGAACCCGGTCGCATAGATCAACACATCGAGTGGGTACTCAACCCCGTCGTGTACGATCCCGTTGGCGTTGATCTGGCTCACGCCAGTTGGTGCGGTGTCCACCAAATAAACGTGCGGCAGGTTGAACGTGGGCAGGTATTCGTCGTGGAACGTGGGCCGCTTGCACGCGTACGGGTAGTACGGTTTGAGGGCCGCAGCGGTCTTGGGGTCCTCTACGATGTCGTCGACTCGAGCCCGGATCTGCTCCATGATCCGGAAGTTTGTGTTCAGCTGCTTCTGCACCCGCTCCTCGGGCGCTAACTTGTTTCTGTGCTGTTTGCGCTCTCTGAAATCAGCGACCCTACCGGCGAGGTAGTCATCGTTGGCCTGGATCGCCGTACGGCCCTCGGAGATACGAGCGAATCGCGCCCGGCGGGATCGCGCCCAGCCCGCCTCATGTGACCACTGGTCAATCTCCTCCTGAGTCGTTTCGCGCTGGTCGCGCACATCGATTGTCGACGGCGTGCGCTGGAATACGTACAGCTCACTGGCGATCTTCGCCAGCTCCGGAATGACTTGCACCGCAGTCGCCCCGGTACCTATAATCCCGACCCGCTTCCCCTTCAGGTCGACGTCGTATTTCCAGCGCGAGGTGTGGAACGATTTGCCCCGGAAGGCCTCCATGCCCTCGATACGGGCCAGCTTCGGTGTCGTGAGGATCCCGTTCGCGTAAATCAGGTACCGTGCCCGCATGGCGTCGCCACGGTTGGTGTGCACGATCCACCGGCCAGCCGCTTCGTCCCACTGGGTCTTCTCCACCGTGGTGTGGAACAAGCAGTGGTCATAGAAGTGAAACTTTTTTGCCAGCTTCTGGCAGTATTCGAAGATCTCAAACCCCGACGCAAATTTCATCGTCGGGAAGTACCCCATCTCCTCCAGTAACGGGAAATAGCTGTACGACTCCACGTCACAGGCAATGCCCGGATACCGGTTCCAGTACCAGGTGCCGCCGACATCGCCACCCTTCTCACAGAACCGTACATCGACGAACCCGGCCTGGTTCAGCTTGTGCCACAACAATAAACCCGAGAAGCCGGCGCCTACCACCATGATCTCGCATTCGTCGGCCAGCGCCTCGCGGGGAACCGGGTCCGCGGAGTACACGTCCCCGAGGTATTTACTGAACTCGCCCTCCATCGCCATGTAGTCTGCCGCACCCCGACGCGCCTCCTTGTTGTCGCGATATTTCGCCTGCTCCTCGGCGTTGAACACCGCGCCTGGCGGCTGCGGCGGAAGCGTCTTGAGCGCCTCATCTGCGGTGACCGAGTAGCCTCTCCCTACCACATCGTCCATCGTGCTCGCAGCACGGGTGTCGAAGATCTTCAGTCCGGTATCGGGATCAATACTGATCGACATCATCTACTCTCCTCTATTCGAGTAACTACGTAGTATAAATTATCTTTATATTTCACCAGGGATGGTGATGGTCCTCGCCAGGTGTCCCCACTCAGCTTCTTCCAACAGGTGGTCCCGAGTCCCTCGGAGCCGTGTCCGCCGCGAGATCCTACACTACTCTGAGCCACATATCCAGGCTACGCTCCGCCGCGCCACGTCTTGCGGTAAGCCTCAGCGCTCAGTCTCTTCGGCAGTATCCGGGCGTATTTCCACAGGAGCAGCGGCCACGAAAAGTCTCGTCCATAGCGTCTATCCTCCGTACGTTCAGGTGTACCGGACTCTGCCGTGACACACGACCTCAGCCTGACCAGGGACAATCTTCCCGATGGGATAAACCGTCTCAGCACGGTCCTGAAGGTGCGACACGACCTCGGCAACGTGGGATTGCCGGCAGACTACTGCGAGCCCGACACCCAGGTTAAACGTTCGCAGCATGTGCTCATCAGAGACTGCGCCTTGCTGTCGAATAACGCTAAACACTGGATTGACCCGATAGGCGCCTAGATCAATCGCAGCATCAACGTTGGATGGAAGAATGCGGTTGAGATTTTCCTTGATGCCACCCCCAGTAATATGGGCCAAGCCGGTTATGAGGCCGGAACCAAAGAGGTCTTTGAGGCATTGATAATAACAGCGATGCGGCTCCAGGACTAAATCGAGAAACGATTTGTCACCGACCTTTTGCAGGGCAAGATCCGGATTATTGGCAATCAAGTCTCGGATCAATGTGTAGCCGTTGGTATGTGGCCCGGACGACTGGAGAGCAAGTACCACGTCGCCAACCCTGAGCCGCGAGCCGTCAATAATCTGATCGCGCTCGACCACTCCGACAATGCTGGAGCCGAGAATATACACGTCCGCGTCTAATATGCCCGGCTGCTCGGATGTCTCTCCTCCGGTGAGTATACAACCCTGAGCCGAGCAGGCAGAGGCGCAAGCCGATACAATGCGTTTGACCGTCTTTCCGTTTAGCTGGCCGCACACAATCAGGTCTTGAACAGCCAAAGGCTCCGCACCCATGACTATGCAGTCATTGATGAGATGGTTGATCATGTCGTGGCAGACCGATTCGACACGGTCGTGGGCAAAGGCCAGACTTTGCTTACTGCCGGGTTCCTCTGTTTTCAGGGCCAATACCGGGTTGGTGTATTTTCCCAGGTCTAGCAAGAACAATGAGGAAAATGCTCCGACTGTGTTGAGCAGACGTGCATCTTTGCCGTCGATGACTTCAGATAGTTGGGCCTTTGTCTTGTTCGCCAGGTCGACGTTGACGCGGTACTTCATATCTAATCCTGTGCAAGAAGTCTTTACTTCACTTGGTAACTGACTACTTTGTTATTCCAGCGCGGATCTTCCTTGGTGACTGTCTTGGTCGTGGTTGTCACTTCGGGCGAGTACCAAGAGGTCGTATGATTCACCCGGGAGAATAAATTCACCAGCTATCCAGAGGTGAGGATATCGGGGAAAATCTAACGATTTGCTGATGCCCGCGCTGTGACAATCCCGCTTGGCGTAGCATGGCCAGCAGCCGTTCACCTTAAGATTGTTTCACTTAGAATAGCGACCAAGCTCACGAATTAGAGAGTTTTAACTAAAGTCGCGATAATGCCGATCGCAACAATGAGCAAGGTACCCAGACGGATGGTTAGCCTATACTCGAGCTTTCGTAAGTCGTGCTTTGTCGCTAAACGCTCATCGACAAGCTCTGCCTGCGCTTCTGCGAGTGCCTCGGTTTGTTGCGCATTGAAACCTGTCGCTCTGAGTTTCTTCCCATACGCAAAGGTGTCAAGTCCAATCGATGATGTGCTGACTCTCCTCGAACAACCCTAACATACTGGTTCCGAGCTATCTCTGGTTAAGCCGAGGTGGCAGAGTAGCCTGTTCAGAGTAGAGGTACAACCAAAAGATATCAGAACTTATTCGGGAGTATTTTGTTAAAGATGTTTATCCGAAGATAGCGCGTGGAATGTACCGTGCAGGTTTCAGGATGGGGCTAATGCGTCAATTGTGTAGTGGCAGGCGGCTAGGCCGTCTTTCTGCGCTGTTACAAACATAATGAGGAGTCGATCAACGCCTGCATCCACGAGACGGACGAGGCCAGACTGGACTCGGTCCAAAGGGCCATACATAACCATTTACTCCAGCAACTTATCGGGAAGTGCGTTTCGGACGCCGTCACGATCTCCGCGTGCGCCGGCTTCTTCGAGCTGCTGAACAGTAGTGGCAAAGCCGTTATCACGAATCGCTCGCCGGTATGGATCCATTGCGAACATATAGGCGGAGATATTGCTTCTGAGCCAACGACGCAGCTCTGGGGTATCTTCATCTACAGCCGCCCAGACTACGCTTGCAACGATGGGCCGGATGGAACGGTGGGCTTTGCTGCCGCCTGCATCCAACTGTCCGAGCAGCGTCTTCACCCGCACGGGCAGGACCCAGTTAAGAATTACGCCATCTGCAATTTCACCCGCTAGACGTGCCATAGGTGGGTTCAGCGCTCCTACAAAAATTGGCGGACATGGCTCCGGAGGAGGACAGCTCAGTCGAAAGCCGCGTGAAGAAAAAATTTTGCCTTTGAAATTCGTCCGCTCGCCGCTGAGTGCCTGACCGACAATTGTGCAGTATTCCCTCATTGCCGTGAGCTGTGCACCAAACGGCATGCCGTGCAAGCTTTCGACCACTGCCCGGTTACTCGTACCTAGACCTAGGATGAAGCGACCGCCAGATAGGCTATCGAGCGAGGCCATAGTCTGGGCCATGGCCACAGGTGAACGCATGAAGATCGGCAGGATGCCATTGCCCAGACGAATCTGTTTCGTTTGGGGAGCAAGTGCCGCGAGAATCGAAATGCCATCCGACCCGGTCGTTTTCGACGCCGATATCGGAGAGTAGCCTAACTCTTCGGATTGCTTTCCTAGTTCAACAAAGTCTCGGGCCCTGATCTTGGGTAGCAAGGGCAGCAGGATTTCAACGGGCAGAGTCATAAACAATTCTTCCTGGTGCTGAAATATCCATACAGGGAAGAAAAGAAAAGGCCCAAGCAGTGTTGTGGTGAGCTGGAGGTGCGAACAGTACTACATCTTTTTGAAAGCGGCTCTTGCACCCTCACAGAATTGCTCGACTGCGGTTTGATTGAGTACCTCACCAGTTCGAAACATTGCTGCTTGAAGAAACAGGCCTGGCCTATCTAAAATATTCTTGCGGTGCTCCCAACTCGCCTGCACAACGAAATGCAGATGCTGAGGTTGCCAGCTGGCATGTGACCACGAACAAACGTATGCTTGGTCTGATTGGAGGGGGTCAGAAATCACTTGGGAAACTTCTTGGAGTAAAGGTCCTATGTCCATGGTCTCCACGCTCGACAATTCTCAGATATGGAGACACTGACGTAGGGGTCTGGGGATCAGCCTCTCAACGCCGAGCGGCCCGGTATAGTGTTCGACAACCCAGTGCTAGGTATGATGGATTTGTCCGACTGGAAGATCGTTTTGACCAACAGTCAGTTGTGACGCATAACAGTGGGACTTGATGGACCCCGATCTGCCTAAAACACGTGGAATGCACGATTCTCTAACGGAGGGAGAAATTTTGTAAGAGTCGACTACGCTGGAATTACCCGGCAGGGTGCAGCTGCCTGAGTCCATACTCACGGGAGACGCACCCCGCAACGGTTTCTGGGTTTCTTCGTCTTCGTTAGTCCAACTCGTAGATTGTGCCCCTCGTCGAACGAGTGGCTAGGTCCCCCACTTCAATAACGAAGTAGCGTTGGCCGTCGGCCGATTGATTGATCACTTTTAGCTCGAACTTGTGTGTTCCGATCTTCCGCCAGGTGCCCCCGCCAGTGACCGGTAGTGTGCTACCATCAGGGAGAAACCCTTGCCCTATGACGCTGATGGCTCCAGTATCACCGGCTGTATCAACCGGAGGTCCAAACGTTGTTGTGTACAGGATAGTACCAAAATCGCCGGCGTCGGCCTCGACATTCGCTGTCCCCCCGGCTTCGCTCATCGTGAAGGATGTCATCTTCCCTGTATAATCCGCAAGTTTTTTCCCTATCTGGCTCATGATGATGTTCCTGTCTATGTATTCATGGTTTCGACGTTCTTCCTCAAAGAGTGCCCAGCCTCTTGTAGATTCGCTTCCCACTGATAGGGGATCATTGCCAAAGCCTGATAGTAATGCCGATCTGAAGAAGCGACGCAGACAGGTGATATCTGCTGTGTCGACACGTAACAAGAACCTACTTCCATCCGTCCATATCCTATTCCTCTCTTGAAAAGAGTTCACCTGCGGTTGACGTGGGGTACAACTGCCCCTATCTGAACTTGTATGAATCGTGCCGAGCGAAGACGCCAAACGAAAGCGCTAGAGGAGCCGCCTGTCTCAGAAAAGAAAGCCCCGGCCCCCCGACTGGACATTGCCCAGATCAAAACCCAGCTTCAACAGGCGACTTCTCCGGAGCAGGTGCAGCAGATTGTTTCACGACTCCTAGAACTTGGATTGCCTCCGGCTGGGGGTGAAGAGCTGATCGCCTATACCGCGCAATATCATGAGGCCCTCGCCATTCTGAGCAGCAATAACGATGCAGCGGTGGTGGAACTCCTGGTAAACACGGCGCATGCATGGGCGGATTCTAGGATAGATCAATCGTCCGAAGGCAACCGGCGCGCTTGCAAATCCGGCTGCGCCTTTTGTTGTTATCTGCCTGTTGTGTTGGCCAGCGCTGCTGAGGTGATCTATCTGGCTGATTGGCTCAGGTCTTACTGTTCGTCCGATGAGCTGCAACAGGTGCGTGAACGGCTGGAAGCTCGGTGCGTCCAGGACACTGCCGGCTCACAATCGAAGAAACCGTTCCCGTGCGCATTGCTCCAGGACAATCAATGCATGGTCTATGAAGCGCGCCCGTTCAAATGTCGGGGTTGGAACTCAGTGCGTCTTGAAGCGTGTGAACGGGCATATGGGCAGAGTGAGACCACGACAAAGGTTCCCGTTGATACCTTTGCATTTGTCATGGGCAATGCGGTGTTGAATGGTCTCAGTGACAGTACTCATCAAGCTGGGCTTGACGGCGGGGCATATGAACTCAACTCCGCATTATTGCGTGCTCTCGAATTTCCGGATGCCACAGTCCGTTGGCGTAGGGGTGAGCGGCTTTTTGATACGAGTCGCTGAGTTCTACTCTCGAACCGCAAACACCCATAGTACACCGCCTTGGGGTACATAGGTGTTTGTCCCGTGGAAGCTATTCAGCATTGCCTGTTTGCGCTCAGCGTCTACGCCCCAGCCAGACAACACGGCGACATACTGTACGCCGTCGACTTGGTAGGTCGTGGGCACGCCTGTCACCCCGGAGTTCGTACGTTGTTTCCACAATACCTTGCCAGTCTTCGCATCGAAAGCGCGGAAATAGCGGTCATTGGTCCCGCCCATGAAGACGAGTCCTCCGCCTGTAGTGAGAACGGGGCCCCAGTTATGGCTCTTAAACGTAGAAGTCCAGATTTTTTTGCCGGCGTTCAAATCCCAGGCTTGGAGTTCACCGATGTGATCTTTGGCGTCGGGATGGGGCAGCAGTTCAAAATCGTCTGGAAGGGCTATGCCCATGTAGAGTTGACCGGGCCGATAGGTTGCCTTTCTTCCGGTAAGCGCGCCACACAGGTTCTCATTCGCTGGGATATAGAGCAGACGGGTCTTGGGGTTATAGGCGGCTGGCGGCCAGTCTTTGCCACCCCAAGATGACGGACAGTACTCGGCCCGTTTGCCTATGCCAGGAACCTTCTGGAGATCATACTCGGGGCGGCCAGTCTTTGGATCGATACTTTTGAAGACATTCTGGCGAACGAATGGCTTGGCTTCAACGAAATTAATCTTGTCCGCACCGCGCTCTAAGGTCCAAAGATAGCCGTTGCGCGCGGGGTGCACCAAGCCTTTGATGGATCGATCGCCTTTTTTGATATCAATCAAAAGCGGTGCGGAAACCTCGTCCCAGTCCCATGAGCCGTTCCAGTGATACTGATGATGCGCTTTGAGTGTCCCCGTGTCTGCGTCTAAGGCAAGCACCGAGGTGGAATACAGATTATTCCCTGGTCGGGCCTCGCCCATGAAAGGTCCGGCATTACCGGTTCCCCAAAAGGTCAGATTGAGTTCCGGGTCATAACTGCCGGTGACCCAAATAGACACTCCGCCCGTCTTCCAAGTGTCGCCCTCCCAACTGTCATGGCCGAGCTCTCCTGGGCCGGGAATCGTGTGCGTCTTCCAAACGGACTTGCCCGTCTCAGCTTCAAATGCCTGGATAAAGCCTCGAATACCAAACTCGCCACCTGACATGCCGATCATAACCTTGCCTTTGACGATCAGGGGAGCGAGAGTCATGTAATAGCCGGATAGATAGTCTTCAACTTCTTCTTCCCACACGACCTCGC
The DNA here is from genome assembly GCA_964639795.1 of uncultured Enterobacteriaceae bacterium. Classification (GTDB taxonomy): domain Bacteria; phylum Desulfobacterota; class Binatia; order Bin18; family Bin18; genus Bin18. Next base: position 15,938 of record CAZXFE010000005.1, read on the forward strand.
CTGTTTTGGCATCCAATGCCACGAGATAAGTATCGACCGTGCCGAAATAGACTTTGTCTCCATATAAGGCAACACCGCGATTGGTGGGATGGAGCTGGAAAAGATCTTCGGGCAACTCGCGCTCATAGCGCCACAATAGATCACCGGTCTTTGCGTTGAAGGCAAAGACCTGATTTTCCGGGGAGGTGACGAACATGACGCCGTTATTGACAATTGGCGGGGCCTGATGGCCTTCAGACACGCCGGTAGAAAAAGTCCAGACGGGTACAAGCTTGCTGACATTGTCCGGCGTGATTTTGTCCAACGGGCTATAGCCCCAGCTATTGTAGGTGCCGCGATACATCAGCCAGTTCTCAGGCTCTGGGTTTAGGAGCCGCTCGTTTGTGACTGGTGTATACATCTCCTTATGCTGGTCCGCACTCACGAAGGGGACAGCCAAACCTAAGAGACCAATGAATGTGAGTGCGGCGATGGATTTGATGGATCTCATGTATCGCATGGTCTGCATCCTTATTTCTTTTTCTTGTTGAATCCGACCCTGCCGATAAATGGGGCCTTCACTGTAAGTACACCGTCGACCACTTCTAAGGGGAGTGTGGCTAATGGTTTTGGCGCTGGTCCGCCGACAACCCGGCCTCGGTCCTTGGGGTTAAAAAACGAGGCATGGCACGGGCAGACAAGGTGCTGTGTCGGACCGATCCATTCCGACACGTCACAACCGGTATGCGTACACACGGCGGAATAGCACACCAGCCCCCCCAGGGCGTGTTCGCGGGTGTGTTCACTCAGTTCTTCCGGCTTGATTCGGATCAAGAGTACCTGGTTCAAGCGAAATCGACTGCGCACTACCTCGGTTATCGGATCCATGGGATAGGCAAAAGCGGGCCGTTCGCCTATCAGAATGTCTTGCGGTGTAATGGGCTGCCCTTTCCGATCATCAAAAGCAAAGACCAGTCTGTCACCAGGCGTAAGCCGCGAGCGTCTCGGATCCTTTTTTCTAGCTGCGGTTGCGATGTGGTCAAAGAACGATAGTTCGAGTCCTACACCAAAGAGAGACTTGAGTAGAGTTCGACGGGTGAGACCCCAGAAGCCAGCTGGGTAAGAAGAACGTTGCAGTGAATGTGGACAATCAGCACACGACATCAGGTCAGCGCCTCCCCGCAACCTACTACTGTCGAGGGAGGGTGTAGTCAACAGGCTGCAAGCCGAGATCTTTGATCGCTAGGAAGGTCGTGACCGTCATTCCGAGCGAAGCGAAGAATCTCTCTGTTGAGCGCCGAAGAGAGACTCTTCACATTCGTTCAGAGTGACAGACTACTGAATCTTATCCGTAAAATTCGGCAAGATTTTTTCGGTGAGCAACTCGAAGCTATGCATAATTGCCTTTTGTGGTACGAGCTCGTTGTATGTATACAACCAGAAGTACTCCGCTGGTAACTTCTTGAAGAGCTCTTCAAACGTGCGATTTACAGTATCCGGGCTACCACAGATGGTCAGCCCGCGTTCGACCATGGACTCGAACGTATTGGGTATGTTGTTGTAGTCCTCATCAAGCCGCATGAGTGCCGCGTTAAAGCCGAACGGCTCAAAGAACTTGGTCCAAATAAAACAGCCGCTCTCTCTTCCCAGTTCCATGGCTTCTTCGTCGGTGTCGGCCACGATAACCTCACGGACGATGCCCACACCTTGACCAAAGTCTAAATTCTTTCCGGCTTCAGCCGCACCCTCCTGGCAAGCGCGGAATTGCCCTGCGCAAATATCCGGGTCACACACGATAGTCAGCGGGGTCACATTGTTTTGGGCCGCCCAGCGGACCGAAGACTCTGAAAAACTAAACGGCTGGAATAGGGGGGGATGGGGCTTTTGATACGTTTCTGGCACGGTTCCGATTTCCGTGATGATGCCTTTACCATCCACGCCTTGGCCAAATTCACGGGTGACATTGTGAGCGGGCCAGAAGACGTCCTTGGGCGGAATCTGCCAGTGTTTGCCCGAGTGGCTGAAGGTTGGATTCGTCCAGGCCTTCATGATGATTTCAAAATGCTCTTGATACAGCTCTTTTTTCAGCGTCTCGTAGCGCTCTGGATCGGTATTATTATCGGCTAAGGTATCGTAATGCTGACCTAAGGTGTTGACCCAACGTGGCTGGTAGCCACGGGCAAAGCCGGCAAACGCGCGGCCTTTGGTCACTTGGTCGAGAATGGCGATATCTTCGGCAACCCGAATGGGGTTTTGACAGGGCAGCACGAGCCCAAGTTGACCCAGGCGGATATTCTCGGTCTGCATGCCGAGGTACATGTCGAGCAAAATGGGGTTGGTGGAAACCTCTTCTCCCTCGATATGGAAGTGGTGCTCGGTGAAGCCAATGCCATAATAGCCGTGGGCGTCGAGGTATTGAGCCTGCTCGGCAAGATTGCGCAGCATACGCTGATACAGATCGGTACGCCGACCGGCCATGCCTTCCTGAAGTTCAGCCTTATTGCCAATGGCGGGAAGATAGAAAACCCCAAATTCCATACTCAACTCCTTGTTATGATAAATTCTTTGTGACTGCTTATTGTATGACAGTCTCTGCCCGATTTTGGAAGAGGAGGGCAGGAATAAGAAAAGGGGGCCGCGTGGTCCCCTTTTCTAGTGGGTCGTTCAGTCTACGCCTCAGGTGGAAAGAAGACCAGAGTGCGGGTTTCGATGCTCTCACGGGGTGGGGCATCCGGCAGGCTTGTTGGATCTTCAAACGCGGAGTGCGCGGTAAAGCGAGCCTGTCCGTCGGTACTGGAGTCGTAGCACTTGAGCAGCATAGCTTCGTTGCGTTCCATATTCGGGAAATAAAACCAACGGTGGTTCGCGCTGTAGGAAACCGAATAGACCTCACCGGTCCGGTCTTCGTATTTGAGGTCAGTTTCATTAAAGTCTTCTTGCGTCATACTCTCTGCATCGCATACGGCGAGGGGTGTATCCTGGATAGGACCGCGGATCGGTCGCCAGACGTTGATGACTGCAAAGCGATGCTTGAGGCGGTCTTCGGCTTCTTCAGCCGGCAGCAGGTCACGCACGCGTTGTGGACCGGATTTGAGCGTGTAGTCGTTGTGGGCAAACTTGACGGGTTCGCTGACACCCTTCTCACCCTGTTCACTCTTCCGCTTGCAGCGGACGTTGTGGTCGAACACATGCACCTTTTCGGCGCCGGTGATCTTTTTGACCAACTCGACAACCTCTGGATAGTAGACGGCCTTCACTTCTTCAGCATCGTAGAAGTTCTTGACTGCCGTCTCATGCTTTGTGAACGTAATGCCTTGCTTGTCCAAGGAGATGTCGTTGAGGTGCTCGCGGGCATTCTCAATCGACATTGTGTGCTTGGCCTGCCGCGAGTTGCGCTGCGCTACGCCGGGGGGTGGGGGACACAGATAATAGGTTGGCTTTTCCTCCATGTCAGTAACCAGATAATTCATCAGAGCGTCTACATGTGATTGATTTCCCACCCTGTCCTCCTTCACTGTATTTTTCTTGCACTACGATCTTCTTGGCAAAATTATATCGATCGCGCACCTCTTGTACAGCCTGTTTTGAGACTAAGAACAATTTTTCAAAAACGGGTTACACAGGCAAGTCTTGTGTGTTTTCCAGGATACAGCGCAAATGGTTCAAGCTATTGTCCTGGTCTAGTGCGGCGTCTACATTAAGACTGTGAGCTTGTTGAAGCATGAACGCGCGGCGGTGCACTATTTGAGGCTGGACGTGCTACTTTGGATGCGCAGGGTGCACAGGATGTGTTTGAATGTTGCGCGCGACCTGCCCAAACGCATCGCCACGTGCCAGAAAAGTCTCCACATTATTGGCCATGAGCAGAATATCGTGATTCTTGCCGGCGCGGTCTTTGACTTCGTCGTGCAGAACTGCCCCGGCTCGAAAGCCGAGTTCTTCAAAAACCGGTCGTGCTCCGGTTCGATCCAGGGTCATAAGCGCCACTACGTGTCCCTCGGATCTAATCCAGCACTTTCTTTTCTTTTAACTGAGCAATTGTTTCGTCCGAATACCCTAAGACCTGGCGCATAACCTCGTCCGTATGCTGCCCCAGCAACGGGGCGGGAGAGCGGGCGCCGTTTGGGGATTCGGTCAGCAGCCATGGGATGTCCATGTGGAGACGGGGTCCGACTTCCGGATGGGGCAGGCGAGAAAACGCACCGCGCGATTCAAGATTTTTGTCCTCGGCTAAATCTTCAGCACTCATGGCAGGAAAGGCGGCCACTCCCACCCCTTGGAGAATCTTGGTGACTTCCCATTTGTCACGCCGGCTGGTCCATTCGGTCAGGATTTTTTCAAGCTCGTCTTCATTGGCTTTGCGCTCTTGGGCGGTGCTAAAGCGTGCATCGAGGACGAGCTGGGACCAGCCGACAGCCTGACACAAGGCTTGCCATTCTTCGTCCGTGCCGCACGCAATGGATACCCATGCATCTTCGCCCGCACAGCGGAAGCAGTTGTGCGGGGCCATGAACTGGTCGTGATTGCCGTCACGCTGCGGCTGGGTGCCGTTCATGACGTGGTCCATCCAGCCTTCAGACACCAGGACGGACATGGCCTCGAACAACGACACATCGATGTATTGGCCTTTACCGGTGCGTTGCCGGGCGGACAGAGCGGCGCAGATCGCAGCGGCGGTGTGAATGCCGCTATTTGGGTCGCCATACGAAATGCCGACTTCCTGTGGGCGACCATCTTTATAACCCGTTAACGAAGACAGGCCACTGATCGGAGCCATGGCCGGGCCGTAGCCCATATACTTTTGCATCGGGCCAGTGTGGCCGTAGCCGGAGATCGAAGCGACGATAATATCCGGTTTGATCTTCTTCAGCTCGTCATAATTCAAACCCAGATTATTCATCACCCCGGTCGCAAAATTGTCCACCACCACATCACTGTTCTTGATCAACTCTTTGACGATCTCCATCCCTTCCGGTTTGGCCACATTGAGCAGCAGGCTCTTCTTGCCCATGCTCCACTCGTTGAAGATACCTGAGCGATTCACTCCCCCTTCCATATCATCAGGATAAATGGGCAGCCGACGGGTGATATCCACACGTGCGTGTGATTCAACCTTGATGACCTCAGCGCCCAGGTAGGCCAGATGCATAGTGCCGAACGGACCCGCCCACACCCAGGTGAAATCCGTCACCCGCACGCCTTCTAGGGGAAGACGGGTGTTGGGGGTAGGTGGTTGGGGACTAGAAGCTGGGGCTGCAGGTATGCTACGCAGCTCAGCTCGCACTTCCGCGTTATGTTCGCCTAACTGAGGGGCCGGCCGCCGAATCTGCCACCACGGCTCGCGCAGCTGATAAGGCGGGCCAAGATGAGTTAACTTTCCCGCCTTGGGGTGGATCACGTCAACAAAGAAATTGCGCGCCTGCAGGTGCTCATCCTCGGCAAGCTGGCTCATGGTGTGAACCGGAGCAAAACAGATCCGTCTTTCTTGCCCGGTGCGAAACAGGTCTTGGACCTTCCATTGCTTGAACCACTCGTCCAGATACATTTTGAGCACGTCTTGGTTCTTGGCACGTTCTACCGAGCCTTGAAAGATCTCCCAACTTGCCCACTCCGGATTATCCATCAGATCGACCAGGCGCTCCCATTGATCTTCTTCCGCAACAACCACAAAGATCAGCCCGTCCTGACATTCGTAAATCCCCCACGGATAGAGCATCCGCTTGCCCAGGCGTGAGGCGACCTTCTTGCTGTAGGTGTAATGCACAAAGCTCTGTTCCATGAAAGAGGACACATAGGCCTGAATCGCGAGATCAATGTGTTCGCCGCGTCCGGTTTCCAACGTGCGGTAATAGGCGCCCAGGCTGGCGACGGTAGCTGCCAGCCCGCCTTGGTAGCCCGTCTGATGCCCGTACACCTTCAGGGGCGGCAGATCTGGAAAGTCGGAGGCTCCGGGACTCAGCCAGGCCCAACCACCGGCATTGGAAACTGTGATGTCGTAGGCGTTGTAGTTTGTATACGGTCCGGTCAACCCAAAGGGCGTAATCGAACACATAACCAGGCGTGGATTGAGCTCACGAAAGGCGGTGTAGTCTATGCCGAACTCGGCCATTTGGGATGGCGCGTAATTATGGACCAGGATGTCAGCCCACTGCACCAGCCGGGATAACTGATCCTTGTCCTGCGTGAAATCGACGCTCACACTGCGCTTATTAGTATTCAGGGATAAAAATAAACCGCTCTGCTCTGGGTCTGTTTGACCGCCTGGGAACGGCCCTCGCTGACGTGAGCGATCACCGCCGGGCTCTTCGGCTTTGATGACATCCGCGCCGAGATCAGCCATGAGTTTGCTTGCGTACGCTGCGGCAGCGAGATGGCCAAGCTCAAGAACTTTCACCCCTTCGAGACCTTGCATGGATTTTCTCCTGTGTGGTGCTTATGTTCGACTTCCGATCTCTTTCCCCGTCGAAGCCAAAGACGTAGTTCTAACACTAAATTACCGAATTTCCTAACTGTCTTGCTCGGTTTTTATTGAGTCCTTTGACCTTTTTCTATCGCCTAGGATAGGATCCCTTCTCGCGATCTCGAAGCGCAGTAAAAAGGATGCATTGATGGCGTGGCCTGTTCGTTACAAAATGGTGGGGCTGCTCGCGACCGGGAGCATGGTGAATTATGCCGACCGAGTGAATATTTCCGTTGCGGCGCCGGTCATCATGGTCGCCCTCGGTTGGGATGAGGCTCGTTTCGGCCTGATCTTTTCGGCCTTCCTGCTGGGTTATACGCTGCTCCAGTTTCCAGGCGGGATTATTGCCGACCGCTGGAATACCCGCTGGGTGTTGGCCGCTGCGTGCATAGGCTTTTCTGTCTTTACCGCCTTGACCCCGCTAGGGGCGATGGCTTTTGGTGCAATGCTGGCGATCCGTTTTTGTGTGGGATTATTTGAATCAGTTAGCTTCCCGGCTTACGCTGTGATAAATGCCCGCTGGATCCCCCGCCATGAATACGGCCGGGCCCAGACGATCAGTCTGTCTGGCTCACACCTGGGGCAAGCACTCGCCTACCCGCTGACGACTTGGATGGTGCTCACGTTCGCATGGCCGACGGTTTTTTACTTTAACGCGCTTCTGGGTGGAGTCTGGGTCATCGCCTGGCTGTTTTTTGCAACAAACACACCTGCGGAACACCCGCAGGTCAGCCCAGCCGAACGACAGGAAATTGAATCACAGCTTGCACCGCGGCCGCCGAGCAGGGTCTCTCCCTGGCAGCTGCTGAAGCATCCACAAGTGCTGCTCTTATCTCTGTCCTATTTGTGCATGGTGTATGGCTTGTGGATGATCATCCTGTGGACACCAACGTATTTGGTAAATGTACGCGGATACTCGATGCAGGCGATGGGCATATTGGGCATGATTCCAACCCTGGCCGGATTTGGCGGCCTCATCACGGGGGGCACCATGTCGGATCTGTTGCTGCGGCGTGGGTATAGCATTCGTTTTGCGCGGGCGCAGGCACCGGCCCTGTGCGTCTTTCTGGGAGTCCCGTCGATTGTAGCCGCTGCCTATGTGCCGTGGCCGGGTGTGTCGGTCGCGTGCTTGGCAGCGTATATGTTTCTGGCGAATCTTGGCGGCGGGGCGTGCTGGGCGGTGCCGATCGAGCTGAACGCAAAAGAGATCGGTGCTATCTCTGGGGTCATGAATGGATCGGGCAATTTCGCCGGGATCTTCGGACCCATGAGTGCGGGCTTTCTGGTTGCGGCTACAGGAAGCTGGACGCTACCTTTCCTGGCTATCGCCGGCGTGTTGTTGATTGCCGCACTTGTCTTGTATTTCCTGGTCGTACCTGAGCCGATCGCGCTTGAGACGCACCAAACGGAAGTAGCCACATAAGAGGCGAACGGAAGATAGCGAGTCGAACTAGCTCAATCCGTAAAACTGCATCGCCCCTTCTGCCAAAACTTTCCGTTTATTCTCCTCGGACAGTTTCTTGGCAATCATGGCCGGAGCGCCAGGGAAGAAGCCGTCCGGGTGTGGATAGTCAGTTGCCCACAGAATTTTGGTCGGACCGACATAGTCCACCAGATAGGCTAGACTGCCCTCAACCGGCTCGTAGGATATCCAACACTGACGCTTGAAATACTCGCTGGGCCGCATCGTCAGCGGAGCATCGTTAAACAGTCCTTTATCATCGAAGTGGCGATCCATGCGGTCGATCCACGGGGCGATCCAGCCACCGCCCGACTCCAGAAATCCAATGCGCACCTTTGGGAATCGCTCGCACGTGCCATCCCAAATGACGGTGAGGCAGGCCAGCATCATTTCCATGGTGTGCGAGATGATGTGCTTGGCACTGTGGCTCTTAAAGCGATCAACGCCGACCGCAGGCATTCCTCCGGTTCCTTCATGCAGGCCAATAGGAAAGTCGAGGTCTTGGGCTTCGGCCCAGAAAGGGTCGTAATCCTGATGACCGAGCATGCGGTTATTATAGGGATTGGGGCGCAGAAAACCGCTCCGCATGCCGAGTTCATTGCGCGCATAGCGCATCTCTTCAATAGCCAGCTCGATAGACTGCATGGGCAGCATGGCCACCCCGAAAAGCCGGTCCGGGTAGGGTTTACAATAGTCGGTTAACCAGCGGTTATAGGCACGGCAGGCGGCTGCCGCGAGCGGTGGATCTTGTATGGCACCCGCGAACAGGCCCAGACTCGGGTACAGAAACGCGGCATCAATGCCATCCAGATCCATATCTGGGATGCGTGCGTGCGGATCAAAGCCGCCCTTGCGCCCTTCAGCGTATTTGATGCGGATCGAGGTATCACCTTGGCGCGCACCGATGGCGCCAATGAAACCCAGCCCCGTTGGGCCGCCCAGGACCTTGCCCTCTATGCGCAGCCGTTCTCTGCCGTCTGTATCAACAAAGAGTTCCGGCGCGCGATCACGATAAGCGGGACTCATATACTCCCGCCAAAAATCGGGCGGCTCTAATATGTGGCCATCTGCATCAATGACGTTATAGGTACGACTCATAGCCGTCCTCCTTATGCGCCGAGGCCATAAAACTGCTTGGCACTTTCCGCCAGGACCTTGGGCTTATTCTCGTCCGATAATTTTTCAGCAATCATTTGGGGCGCACCGGGAAAAAATCCGTCAGGGTGTGGATAGTCGGTTGCCCACAGAATCCTCTCAGGTCCGACATAGTCCACCAGATATTCTAAACTGCCTTCTACCGGTTCATACGAAATCCAGCATTGGCGTTTAAAATATTCACTGGGTAACATCGACAAGGGTGAGTCGGTAAATACGCCGTGATCATCACAGTGGCGATCCATCCGATCCAGCCAAGAGGCAATCCAGCCTCCGCCTGATTCGAGAAAAGCAATGCGCAATTTTGGAAAACGCTCACACACGCCGTCCCAAATGATACTCAAACTAGCCAGCATCATTTCCACAGTATGCGAAACAATGTGTCGGGGCGCGAGCTCCTCAAATCGGTCAGCTCCCGCCGCCGGCATCCCGCCAGTGCCTTCATGAATACCAATGGCAAAGTCAAGTTCTTGTGCTTCGGCCCAGAATACGTCGTAATCCTTATGGCCCAGCATGCGGTCGTTATAGGGATTAGGCCGTAGAAAGCCGCTTTGCATGCCAAGTGCATTCCGGGCATAGTGCATTTCCGCGATAGCAAGCTCGATAGACTGCATGGGCAGCATGGCCACGCCAAAAAGCCGATCAGGGTAGGGGTAACAGTAATCAGCTAGCCAACGGTTATAGGCACGGCAAGTGGCCGCGGCAAGTGGTACGTCCTCTATTGCACCAGAGAAGAGGCCCAAAGTGGGATACAGAAACGTGGCATCAATACCGTCCAGATCCATGTCCGGCATCCGGGCGTGCGGATCAAAGCCGCCTTTGCGACCCTCGATATACTTAATATCAGTTGAAACCTTGCCGTCTCTTGCGCCAATGGCGCCGGCAAAGCCCAGACCTTTCTGTCCGCCGATGACCTTTCCTTCGACACGGAAGCGCTCCTTGCCGTCAGTATCAACAAAAAGCTCGGGCACGCGATCACGGAATTGCGGATCAATATATTCGGCCCAAAAGGCGGGCGGCTCTAACACATGGCCGTCTGAATCAATAATGTTATAAATGCGGCTCATTTCCATCCCTCCTTATGAATCTGAGTGTTATTCTTTGCGTCCTAACACCTTCCCTGGACGGTAACAAGCTTTACCCTTCCATGTGGCGGTACTCGTTGTGCGCAAGGCTTGAAACCCACGGGGCCACGACATATGCTCCCGATAACATAATCCATTTAGAGGAGGGCTGAAGTTATGAGACCACCAGAAGTTCAATCTAGTATGATGCAGTATCCGGGCCAGGGCGACACGCCAGTCAACGCCTATCTGAGCCGGCCGACTACTGATGGCCCGCACCCGGGTGTGATCGTCATTATGGAGGCCTTTGGTTTAAACGACCATATTAAAGACGTCGCTGATCGTTTTGCCAGGGAAGGCTATATTGCGGTGGCACCGGATATGTATACGCGTGAAGGGAATCCGGACCCCACCGATATCAACGAAGTGATCAAGATCATGTTCTCTGTGCCAGACTCCCAAGCCATGGCCGACTTGGACGCAGCCGCGCGGCATATTAAGGGCCAGTCAGACTCGAATGGAAAAGTCGGCGCCATCGGTTTTTGTTCGGGTGGACGCTACACGCTGATGTTTGGCTGCACGAGTAAAAATCTGGATGCAGCGGTAGATTCTGCGGGTGGTTTTATTATTCAAGACGATTTCCCAGCCACCCGACCCGTCTCCCCAATCGATATGGTCAACGAGCTGTCCTGCCCCCTGTTAGGACTGTTTGGCGAAGAAGATCCCAACCCGTCACCCGAACACGCCGACCGCCTCAAAGAAGAACTCGACAAGCATGGCAAGACGTATGAGATGCGTATGTATCCCGATGCCGGCCACGCCTTTTTCGCCGATTACCGTGACAGCTATAAGCCGATCGCGGCGCAAGACATGTGGCACCGCGTGCTGCTTTTCTACGGTCAACATTTGAGGAACTAGCGCGTCCGTTGAATCGTGGCGTGGACGAGTGCCCTACGCACCAATAATCACAAAAGGAGATACACCGATGGCAGTCGAAAAATTCCCCGTCGAAGCGAGCCATATTCTGATGTTTGCTCGCTCAGTCGGCGACTTTAACGAGATCTACTCTGACGAAGAGTACGCCAAGACGACTGAGCCGGAGTCCATCATTGCCCCGCCGACGTTTGTCCAGGCTAGTGCTCAATTCGATCCAGACTATTTTCTGCGACCTAAACCCGGCAAGCGGTGGTTCGGCTCGGGAAAAGAACCCACGGGTATGAAAAAAGAGGCTGGCAGCGGCGGCGGCGGTGGCGGTTTGCATGCCGAACAGCATTATGAATACCACCGCCATCCCAAACCTGGTGATATCCTCACCGCGACGGAGAAGCCGGGTAAGAAATGGGAGAAACAGGGCAAACGCTCGGGCAAGCTGCTCTTTTCTGAGACCGTTACCGAGTACCGCGACCAGAACGGCGAGCTGGTTGTCACCGCGCGGAGCGTTGGGGTCCAAACAGAGCGTCCGGTAGATCAATAGGAGGAAGGCTATGGCATTATCAGCAAGCAAACTGAACGTTGGAGATACGCACGAAGAACAAGTGGTCGAAGATCTCAAGCGCACCCAGCTTGTTCAATACTCTGGCGCGTCGGGCGATTACAACCCGGTCCACACGGATGAGATCTTTGCTACCAAGGTGGCTGGATATCCGTCCGTCTTCGCCCACGGGATGCTCTCGATGGGTATGACGGGAAAGATGCTGACAAACTATGTTGGCGACGGGCGTCTCACAACATACGGCGTGCGCTTCACCCGCCAAGTCTGGCCTGGTGATAACCTCACGGCCAAGGCTACGGTGAAGGAAATTCGAGAAGAAGAGGGCGGCCACATCGTTGACCTGGATGTCTCGACTGTCAATCAAGATGGGGTCGTGGTGATTAGCGGCTACGCTTCTGCGCGGGTTGATCCGTAGTTTTTCTATCCGCCCCCTCTTATCTTTCGAGGGGGTGGGAAGTCCTCTCTGTAGGTGATTCCAAGAAGGTATAGATGCTAAAACCTACCCGGCCTTTTGAAAACAGTCGTAATCTTCCGTGAGGAAGGCCGAATTGGCCCATCCCTCCGGCCCTGCATATTTGACCCGTATCCAGACTTAGCCTCCAGCGTTTGCTGAACTGCCCAAGTATTCAGTACATTTCCCGTTGGCTGGCGTCTGTCCTACGAGACGGCTTGTATGACTTGGGTGCTCCCTAATATTGAGAATATCATTTAACTTGGCCTCCATCACCTAATGATACCGAATACTCAACTTTTGAACCTCTGTATCTAGCTGGTAATAATTTAAGAATAAGGATCCGAATAAGATTAGAAGCACGGATATGTGGATCTTTCGAGACCAATGAAAACGAAAACGAATGCGAACGTCAGTGATCCACCCTTTTACTGAACCCCAGAAACTCTTCGGAGGAGACTCTTTAGTTGTCTTGGTGCTATGGCCAGGGTGAGCTACTTCCTCGGGGGCAAGATCTCGGGGTTTGGAAGCAAAGGAGCTTTGGCGACCTTTTCTCCAGAAGAATAAATCTGTGGAATCGCTGTAATCGAAATGTGGTGTTTCTTTAAATTTTTTACGATCTCTTCTTGTACGTCCTCTAGGCTAGGATGTTCCCCTTTGCCTTCAATACCCGTATTGAGGACATGCAGAAGACCTTCATTAAACATGGTTGTGGGGGCACCTTGCCGGTTAATAGCCAGTTTATCCCTAGCCGCTGCGACGAGTCCGCGGTACCTTTCTTCGTAAATGCAAAGTAGGTCGTCTCGGTTACCAGCTCTCCGATATCAGACTGGAATGTTTCGGCAGCTGCTCCAGCGAAGCAACAGTCAAGAATGAGAGAGATGCGTTTCCCGCCAAAGGCGTCCCCTAGGCTATCGGCCAGATTTTGGCTAGTCAGCCCTGATCCTGATTCCCCCCATGGTTGCGTCTGACGTAAGGCAAGAAGATATTCTTCACGCTCCGTAAAGCCGTCATGGCCGACATAGGAAATAAGAAGATCCGAGGTATCTCTGTGCCTTTCCAAAAAATCAGAGATAAGATCCCGTTGTTCTTGTGCGAGGCGAGAATCATCAAAGAGCGGCGGAATTTTACCTGCGAGCTGTAAGCCCCGGTCACTTTTTAGATATCGTTCAATAGCAAGCGCTGAGTTCCAGAGAGCCTCGCTCGCTCCTTAGATAATCGCAACTGGGTTGTGTGTCGTGGCCGCTTCTATTTCTTCTGGGAGAGGAGTTTTGTCATTCTCCGCTTTAGCTCCTCTTTCCTCTGTTGCAGCTGGTGCGTAAGGAGTCTGGACCCTGGGGATGGTTTCTCCGGAATCGGGAAAATTAGATCTAGGTAGGGGCGAGCTGGCAACATCTGGAGGATCGGTGCTGGAGATAGTTTCTCTGGGTTTGGCCCCAAACGGCCGCAGGATGAGGATATCTCCAATCTTTCTCTTTTCGACTTCAGGTTGGTGGATTAAAGCGTGATACAGGCGTTCGCAGCACTTTTTATTCGCGACCTAATAAGCCGTTACTCCGCGAAGAGAGAGCGGGATGTACTGAAAATCGGCGTTGGAGAAGACCGTGGGAATGAGTTTCTGGCTATCAGCCCTATTATCGTAAAGTGTTTGGGTGAGTATAGCCCCTTCCCACCGCACTCCGCGACCTTTTACTGGGCCATCATACTGCCCTTCGAATCGAGGTTCGTAGATTTCCGTACATGCCACAAGACATAGCCAGCCGCCTCAATCTGCTCCTCCATCCATTGCGGCCAGCCCCCCCCGGCGGGCTTGGTTCATACTGATCTATATTACAATCGATACCGTTTTTTCGGAGACCGTCAGCGCAACACATTGCATGTGTTGCGCTGACTCGCGAGCATAACTGATGAAGACTTTAATCGGGTGCTTTCTTTCCACCACCACAACCCCTCCACCGCTTCGAAACCGGTGGGCTACATCTCTTCGTCTACCTCAACTGTACTTATAGCGTCACGCTATCCTGAAACCACCATCCTCATGATGTTCACTCCCTTACGTGGACTTAATTATGGAAAATTCATACTAGGAAAGAGTGTTGTGCAAATTAATCGGTAAGTATTGGAATTCCATAAACATTCTAAATTGTATGGAAATATATGGATGGAACGTAAGAGATGTCCACGTGGACCGTGTCGGATTTTGGCCTATTCGCCTGCTTCTGGGACGTAGGCACAACGCCTGACCCTCTGCGCTCTGGGTATCTTGGATTAGGAGGACTCTAGAGATCGAGGTCTGACTGCAAGTTTTGGGAAGGCCTTTAACAAAGGTTTGTCAAAGATTGCCAGGGAGCATCCATCCCTCTCGTTCTGCGAGTTCAACAAAAAGCGTATCGTAGGCGGCTACATTCACCGAATGAGCGCGGACGAGAGCGCCGTGCCATAGACTCTGTACCGGTACGTTTCGTATACGAGGCGTTGCTGCTAAATCTAGCTTTTGGAGTGCTTCTAGAGGAAGTACAACTTTCGCGCGAACAGCCTTCCACAGAACGTTCGTGAGTTCTGCTTTCCATGAAGCCGGTGCCACAGGCTCATTGATCGTCGTTCAGAATGTAACGCACTCTTGACGGAAAGGCTGAGTACTAAAAAGAAAGTAGGCAATGAGGTTCGTGTCTACAACAACGCTCACCGCCGCCCTTCTTGTTCCGTAGAGCGATGATTGCGTTGCGCGAGGAGTTTGAGTGATTTGATGACTTCCGGCGATAGATTGCTAATAGTTAAAGCTGCCATGACTGCAATATGCTAGCGTCTGGGAGGATGGCTAGCGATGAACATACGACGAGTGTTCAACCGAGCTTCTCTTTAGAGTTATCTTAGTAATATTAGTGTCGTAGCCTGGATGAAGCGTAGCGAAATCTAGGGCCATGGGGGACGTCGCAACTTTCTTACCCCTTTGGTGGGGACTTCTAGTAGAAGGGACGTTCCCAGGGCGGCCTAGCGAGGAACAACATGGAGAAGAACGACGAAGCCCTTCAGCAGGCTCGAATTGATCTCACGGCCGCCTTGCGTTGGGCAAACCGGCTCGGGCTGAGCGAGGGTATCTGCAATCACTTCAGCCTCGTTGTCCCAGGCACGACAGATCGATTTCTGCTCAATCCCCAAGGCATCCATTGGTCCGAGTTACAGGCGAGCGACTTGCTTATCGTTGATCCAGACGGCCACGTGGTCGAAGGGAAGTGGCAGGTCGAGCCGACGGCGTTTTTCATCCATTCCCAGATTCACCTCGGCAATCCGTCTGCCCAGTGTGTGCTGCACACCCACATGCCGTATGCGACCGCGGTATGCGCCATCGACGGCGGTCATCTCGAATGGATCAGCCAGAATTCGCTCCGCTTCTATAATTGTGTTGCCTACGAAGAGGAGTTCGATGGCCTCGCCCTGGACGAGGCGGAGGGGCAGCGGATCAGAGAGAAGTTAGCCGGAGGTAAGGCTTTGTTTCTCGCCAATCATGGCGTGATTGTTACGGGGCCAGACGTGGCGACCGCGTTCGACGACTTATACTACCTGGAGCGGGCGTGCATGATTCAGGTGTTGGCCCAATCGACAGGTTTACCCCTCAAGCGGATCCCCGACCATGTGTGTCGTCGAACGCACGAGCAGTTTGAGACCGAGCGCCAACAAGCCTCGCTCCATCTGGAGGCAATCAAACGGATGCTGACACGTGAGGCTCCCGAATTCCTCGAATAATTTCAATTCCGATTAAGGGAACGAATGAAGAATTGTGAATACTTTTGCGGTGGAGCTGGATTACTCGATGAGATCAAACCTCTGTGGAGAAGACTCAACTTCTTGCATAGCAACGTGTCGCAAGATTTTTCCGAACGCTCAGCAACATATCTCTCCATGTACAAGAAAGCAGGGCTTCATTGAAGAAACAAAGCAAGGAAGGTTGCGTGTTGAATTGGCGCAGACGAAGGCGAAGCAGCAATTGATTGCCTATTGTGTCTCTACCATCACCCAAGACAGGACCGGAGAAATTGACTCGATCTTCGTGAAAGAAGAATGCCGAGGCGAAGGGATAGAAGATCAATGAACGAGAAATTCCCTGGCGCGGATGGATGAGGAACAGGTGAAAACAAAAGTCTCGGTCGTGGTATGAGGAAATGAGAAGGTCCATCTATTTTACAAAAAGTATGGGCTCTTTCCCTTGAGAACGACTTTGATGCAAAAATAGGGGTAACAGTGAAGTGTCGCCTTCCAAGCAGAGGGATAATGCCCAAAAACCCTATGTCGTCCGATTAGGCCTGTAGCATGGATGAAGCGTAGCGAAATCCGGGTCTATGTAGTGTCGTAACTCTTTCGTTGCGCTTCTTTGATGTCCAGCTCATTCATCGTCAGGCTGCATCCTTTTCAGAGGTTGTAAATGTCAAACTGATACCGATTGCTTTCAGTATAGAAAGAAGACTAGCCAGCCTTGGATTTCCGTCCTCGGAGAGCATCTTATACATGCTTTGTCGGTTGAGTTTCGTCATTTCGGACAACACCCCAAGCCCGCCGTGCGCTTCTGCAACATTTCGGAGAGCAAGGAGAAACTCGTCCACTGCACCATCTTCTATTGAAGCAGAGAGGTATGCTGCCGCTGTTCCCGGATCTCGGAGTTCTTTGAGCGGGAATGCAGAATTTATTCCGATCAACGACTTCCCTGCT
>CAZXFE010000005.1:32714-38998 GCA_964639795.1 uncultured Enterobacteriaceae bacterium
TCTTTGAGCGGGAATGCATCGTAGTCTTTAGTTGGCATTTTTCTGAAACTCCTTCCAATAGTCGTGAGCCTGGGCAATATCTTTCTGCTGTGAGCTTTTATCGCCACCGCAGAGCAAGACGACAACTCTTGATCCCACGATCCGGAAGTGGACACGAAACCCAGGTTCAAAATGAATCCGCAACTCGTACACCCCGTTCCCGACACTGGGGCGATCACCAAAGTTGCCAAGTCGAAGGCGGTCAATTCGTTGCAGGATGCGTGCTCTGGCTTGTTTTTCCCTAACGCCACGAACCCACTCTCCAAACGGTGCTTCGTCCTGTGGTGTAACATACGACGTAATCGTCCGGGCCTTGGCCTCCATAGAGAGATTGTCGCTTTAAAACGACACAGTGTCAATGTCAACAAATCACGGAAGGCAAAAGGACAGTAAAGATTTTGTTGATTTGAACTATATTTGAACTTTGGAGGGCCTGAGACGTGAGCGGGGGGGCAATGCATGGCACACTACCAAGAACTCAGATTCTAATTAACGCTGAAAGAAGCTTTAGCGGAGTATCATGAGCTGAATGCAAAAATACTGTATAGGGGCGAAATGTCTTAAAACTCAAAAGTATTTTTTGGATGTCATAATGCCGCCCATATTGTATTGGCTTGTGATACGTCGCTGTTGAATGAAGACATAGTAAAAATGTGGACAGCGTTCGGAACAACATTGGGCTTCTGGAAACGCATTGCCGCGTATTCTAGACAAGGAACCACTGAAATTGTTAAAGAATTGAGCTGGGAATTTATTATTGCCACATCTTTTCAGTCCTAAATTATTATGCC
Source organism: uncultured Enterobacteriaceae bacterium (assembly GCA_964639795.1). Lineage (GTDB taxonomy): Bacteria > Desulfobacterota > Binatia > Bin18 > Bin18 > Bin18. The sequence goes on from CAZXFE010000005.1 coordinate 33,545, forward strand.
GCGTGTATTGAGAAGGTGTTTCGCAATGAAAAAACGTAGGCCTTGGTCCTCGTTTGAGGAATATTTGAATGTGCCACTTGCATAGATTCGACATGAATTCAATATTCAGCCCCTTGTCATTGCTTAGAACGTCTAAACGTCTGGCGAAACTCCGTCTTATCCCGTTGGCCTGGATACCTGCATGCGCAGGTATGACACAATAAGAATGGTCATGCCCGTGAAAACGAGAATCCAGGGGGGACGAGCCGGTTCTTTATGAAGCCAGTCTCCGACCACCGGTGGCTGCAGGCTGGGATGGGTCAAGGGCGAAGCGTAAATGGGGTAGGTCGGTATCGCATTGGGTCATGGTGGCAATGATCGGCGTGGTGTAACGCAGTCGTCCGTCCCCGCCCCATGCACTGGTTTTAAACATGGTGATACGCGGCCTCCCCCGTCGGGCATTGTGAAACACATATTCCGGATCGACCTGGACGATGATCGGCGTGTCCTGTCCTTGGACGCGGGCCAAGTGGAGGCTGGCGAGGTAGGTGATATCTGCGCCGGACACGTGCTCGGGGTTCTCCAGCTCGACTTCTAAGATGACTTCGCTGTTGCGCTTTACCGTGCCTATCACTCGGTCGTGACGTGGCTGAAGTGAGACTGCCGCGGTTTCGACACTAAAGCCCCAGCGCGCTCGTAGCTCTTGAGCCGCTGTGTCCGAATTCACATATGCACCCAAGAGGTAGCCGCGCGGCCGAATGCCGGCACGGACAATAATGCGGACCTGGGCCAATGCGAACGGCCCGACAGGGCTGTCTGGATACTGCATGACGGACAATGCGACATAGGGTGGAATGCTTGGGTGCAGGGCTGGAGGAATCAACCATTCGGCAGGTTCCTCAGCGATCTCGTAGCTCAGCTGAAGGATCTGCGCGCCTTTGAGCTCCCAGGCATCGGTGTCGAAGCCGGTCATAAGGGGAGCCCGGGCTGCTGCGGCCTCGACATCTTGTTTTCCAAACACCGGCATTAGCTGGCTCCCCCTGCGGCCGCGTGTTGCGACGGGGAGTCGGCGAACGCCGGCATGACTTCTTTGGCAAACAAGCGCAGGCTATCCAGCACTTGTGCCTGCGGAATAATTTCCGCAGCGTTGAGTAAGAAGTTGACTCGATCGGAACCGCTAGCTTCCCATTTCTTGAGTTCACCGATCAAATGCTCAGGATTGCCGACGGCAATGCCTTCCGGCGCTTTGGCTTGTTCACCTGGGGCTGAAGCTTGACGGCGGAGCGAAGGCAGTAGGCCGGCTGCAGGGTACGATTTCGCCGGATAGGCTTCTTTGGCCATATCGAGCTGGGCCGCCATATAGTTGAAGCGGCCGATCATTTTCATTCCGGTTTTCGCTCCGGTTTCATTGTCTTCGTGACAATACAGGAAGTTGACCGTGGCAACCTGGTCATTCACAAACGAGCCAACCGGGTTACAATTCTGAATTCGTCGCCGATACTCTTTGACCTTGGCTTCCTGTTCGGCAAAGCTGGAAAAGGTGACTCCCAGGCAGCCGATTCCGCGATCTCCTGCGTCGAGTTCCGTGCCCGGGCTGGTCACGGCAACCCACATGGGTGGATGTGGTTTTTGGTACGGCTTAGGCAGCACGGCTCGTGACGGCATGGAGAAATATTGGCCTTCATAGCTGAACCGATCCTGGGTCCACATCTTGGGGATGCAGTGGACAAACTCGTCCCAGCTTTTCTTGGTCTCGTCTGGGCTGGCTTGAAAACCGCCTAACTCGGTCCAGGTGGCTGACCGGCCGGTCCCAAACTGGAGCCGTCCCCCAGACAGAATATCGAGCACAGCGGCACGTTCGGCAATCCGAGCCGGATGGTTGAATTGCGGCACACAGATCACAATGCCGTGTCCGACATTGATGTTCTTGGTCTGCATAGCGCACGCAGTCAGAAAAAGCTCGGGTGCGGAACAATGCGAGTATTCCTCTAGGAAGTGGTGCTCGACGGCCCAGACCTGCTCAAATCCGAGTTCGTCGGCCAGCCGGACCTGTTCGAGCGCGTTCATATACACCGTACGCTCAGCCTCTTTGTCCCACGGTCGTGGAACGGATAATTCATAAAAAATACCGAACTTCATGCTGATCTCCTTTGGTCACGTCTGACGCGGGTAGGCTCCCGAAGTGCTGTGTTGTGTGTATCCCAACTGCAGGGCCAGGGTAAAGAGGCAAACGGCTTATCTGTTGCGAAATGGGGCCAATGCTGCGGCTGCGCGTTGCGCTTCTTTGCGGAGCAGAATCAGGTCGGTTCCGTACAGTAGATACTGCGCTCCAGTATCGAGAAGGGCTTGGACATTGTCGAGTTGGGTGACGGCAGCGGCGGTGGCAATGCCGCGCTCTTTACTCAAGGCACTCACACGGGCAGTGGCCTCACGCAGCGCGGGGTTGCTGAACTGACCCGGCGTACCGAGACTCTGGGCCAGATCTTGGTGTCCGACCAGGACTAAATCGATACCGGGTATGAGAATTTCGTCCATATTGTCCACGGCTTCTTTGGTCTCGATAATGACTCCGAGTAGGGTGTGCGTGTTGGCATGGCTCATCGCAGTGACGGTATCGACGTCTTCATAGTCAGTGTTGGGGCCAAGATAGATGGCAGTCCCACGTTTGCCGTCAGGATGGTATTTCGCCATCTCAATGAAACGCTGGACCTCGGCACCGGTTTTGACATGTGGGACAATGAGACTTTGACAACCGCTGTCGAGCAGACGAGTGACGTGCTCGTATTCAAGATCGGGGATCCGGACCACCGGCGTGATGCCTGCGGCGTGTGCATACGTGACAAGGTCGACGACTGTCTCCAGGTTGTAAGATGAGTGCTCGGTGCAGATCATGATAAAGTCCATTCCGGCCTGAGCCAGGGTATGGATCGCACCCCGACTCCTGGTATCCCAGACCAGGGTGCCCAGGGCGAACTCGCCAGCTTTCATCGTTTTCTTGAGTGTATTGTCTCGCATACGGCTTTCCTCCTTGAACGAGATTATTCTGCGGAAGGAGGGGAAGTGTCAAGGAACACAAGAATAGGTATCCTGATTCTAGAAGAGAATTCTTTGTTTTCTCTTCGCTCGATTGAGAGCGGAATGAAATAAATGGCAAAGAGGAATATCCGTTTATGCTGAGGTCGTTTCGTGCGTATGACGCACGCTACCCGAAACTTATGCAGATCGCCCTAGGTCTCATTATCTCACTCTCTATTTCCGCCTCTCTCTCCCTTCACGTGCGGGCCGATGTCACCGCAGCAATGGGCGCAAAGGAAGATCGCGCGAGTATCGTTTTCGTCGGATCTGTGCAGACCGTCAAAACCGAGCAGGCGTTGTTTGTGAATCCACCTGGAGAACCAGAGAAGTGGGTTGAGGCCGAACGGATACTGACCGAAATCGCCCGGTATAAAATAGGGGGAGAGCTCAAAGAAAGAACTGCGTATCACCCCGATGGCTCATCTGCCGTGCGAGTCGTTCGTGTGTATAACGACGCTGGCAGGCTGGAGACGGAACAACTGTATAACCCTGGCGATAGCCTGTGGCGGAAGACGACCTATACGTACAACCAGGCGGGACAATTGACTGAGGCGGTCAGCACTGACACTGACGGTGATGTATGGTTCAGGGATGTGTACGTCTATAATCAGGCCGGGCAGCCGAGTCAGGTTGATCACCATGACCCGGATGGCAGCTTCTTGCATCGTGCGACCTATACCTACAATCCTCAGGGTAAGATTGTCGAACGGTCCCTGTCCGATGCAGATGGATCTCGGATCTCCAGCAATGTGTATGCGTATGAGACGGATGGCAAGCTGGGAAAAATGAATGAAGTCACGACTCATGGCCGAAACGGCTCGCTAACCTCGCGCTGGATATATGCCTACGACGAGCGAGGAAACGAACGGGAATGGATCGCGTATAGGGCCGATGGCTCTATTCGCCGAAAAGAAGTCTATGCCTATGCGTACGATGCAAGAGGCAATTGGGTGAAGCAGGTTACATCGGAGTGGATTCCTGACGGAGAGGCAGGCTATCTGGAGCCGGCTGAGGCAGTATATCAAGAAATTACGTATTACGCAGAGACACAAGTGGGACCTGTGGTCACAGATCAAAAGAAAAATGATGAGCCGCAATAATCATCCTATTTTTAAGATAAAAACGATGCGCACCAAAACGTTGTACACCCGAGTCTAAGTAAAATTGTTTACAGCCATTTTCTTTTGCAAAGTTTACTAACCAATTAAATTGCTGCTGTCCGTTTAAATAGCTGCTGTCCGTAGCCGCCTGATCGATCCGGCTCGTCAGTCGCCAGGTCAGCCAGATACAAATGTTTGTCCCACGCCAGTGATTCCCGAATACAAAAACCTGCCACTGCCCGTACTTTGCTCTCTTCGCGAAATAACAATTTACAGCCGACTTGTTCCAGGTTTCGGACACGTTCTACAAACTCGGCTTCAATGAGATGCGGCGGAAGCTGGACAACGACGGGAAAGGCCGACTGGATGTCCGCATCGGTTGGGGTGAAACGGATGGGTATAGTGTGGAAAAGCCGAGCAGGGGTGCAGCACGTTGCACCCCTACACGAAGAAGAACGAATAGAGTGGATCTACGCCCGCATCCCGGCTGCGCCAGCCTTCTCATGGAGGCTGGAAGACGCACTGGCTCGGCCGTTGACCCGCTCGAACCAGGCGGTCAGGTTCTTAAGGTCCGGGCTGATTTTCTGGCCCATGCCTGCGCCGAAATCAAAGGCGCAATACATAATAATATCGACCAGGGTAAAACGATCACCCGCGATAAACTGTTTGCCTTCCATCAGGCCGTCTAACCAGGTCAGCTTCTCTTGCACAATTTCCTTGAGTCCGGCCGCGGCCTCGGGCAGGCAGTGCATACGGGTCTTAAACAGGTCGAGGCCTTCGGCATAGCGGAAACCGTTATACATATGTTCTGTAATCTGGAGTTCGATACGGCGTTGCCACATGCGGGTTTCCGCTTTTTCTTCCGGAGTTGAACCGATCAGGGCCGGACTGGGATGTTTGTCTTCGAGGTATTCGCAAATGGCGGTCGTTTCTGCCAATACGCTGCCATCGTCCAGCTCAAGGGCCGGCATCTGACCGCCGGGATTCTTGTCCGTGTAGGGCGCCTGTCGATTCTCTGCGGCGAGGAGATCAATTTCTATCGTATCGAGTTTGATCCCTTTTTCCTCCATGAATATCCGTACACAGCGCGGGTTTGGACCCAGTGAATTATACATCTTCATAGCAGTCTCCTTATTGGGATGTGATGAAGAGCGGTTTAGCCTATTTGGTGACTATCATGCAAGAGAGGGGGCGGGGGGGCAGGTCTTTACTTCGCTCTTTGTATATAGAGGGGATGTTGCGTTGAACCAGTAAGCCGACCATGGCCAGCCAGAACAATACAATACTGATACTAATGACA
>CAZXFE010000006.1:0-25505 GCA_964639795.1 uncultured Enterobacteriaceae bacterium
GGAGAGGGAGTTGAGGGGCATGGTCAGGGCGCAGATGAGAAGTCCAGTCAGGAAGAGGGAATGAGCGCTCGGTGGAACGAGAAGTGCCGCCAGGGTATGATCAAAGAGGAGCAGCAGCAGACAACCGCCTGTGCCCAGCGCCCAGCGACTCGCAACCCGAGCCACTAGTCGAACGATAGATCGGCGGTCTGCACCGAGAAAATAGCCGATCAGACTTTGGGCTGTAACGGCAAAGGTGTCTAGCAAAAAGGCCAGAAACATCCACAACTGGCGCAGAGCCTGATGCGCTGCGCCGGCGTCAATGCTGATCTGTAGAGCGGTCCAGGTCGCCGCCAACATAAATACCTGGGCTAGGCCGGTGCGCGGCGCCAAGTCACGCCCAATCATAAAAAAACGCCTTGCGTGCTGCCAATGAAAATCAAAGGCAAGCGGTGTTTGCTTGGCCACAACCCAGAATGCCCACCCCATCCCAACGACCTGACTCACGATTGTTGCCCAGGCTGCACCTGCAATGCCCATGGCAGGAATCGATCTCCAACCAAAAATTAGAATAGGGTCGAGAATAATATTGGTGAGACTCATGCCTCCAGCTATCCACAGTGGCGTCTTCATGTCGCGTAGCCCGCGCATAACGCCAAAGGCGGCAATAATGATGAGGCTAGGTATGACCCCCAGGAGACGAATTTTCAGATAGGTCTGTGTATTCGTCTGGACCGTGGCGTCCGTACTCATCCAAACCGAAGATTTTTCTATTCTTGGCCAGGTGATTAGAGTGAGCCCCAGTCCCAGCGTGATTGCGAGCAGAAGCCCTAGACTAGCCACACGCCCGATTTGGTTCGGCTTTCCCTACCAATGGCACCCATAGTTTGAGCAACTTTGGTCTGCGTGCCAATGCCGAGAAAATTAAAGATCCACAATACACTGGAAAGGAGGGCGGTGGCTGCGCCGAGTCCGGCTGCCGATGCCGCACCCAGACGTTCAACAAAGGCCGTATCGACCAGGCTGGCAAGGGGTTCGACAACAAGGGAAGCCATAACTGGCAGGGCAAAAGTCACAAAGGTGTGGTGCGGAAATCGGACGAATGGATGGGCGTCCGGCGCTTCAATAGGTACGGTCATACGAGCTACAATTATACTAGATTTTCGGGATTTCCTCGCCCTTGAGCGGAGAGGCTGAAAGGGATACCAACCTGATGTGGCCTTAGGTCAGAGTCAAACTCGGCTCTCGGAAAAGAAACGACAAGTCGTGGAAAGTCGGGCTGGTTGTGCTGAACTAAAACCAATAGTCATCCCAGACGAGCAATCCTACGACTGCACGGCGGCGGTGCCACTTCGTATATTCCTCCGCCGCTTCGACTGCCTTGCTTTCTTGCAAATGATACGAGAGGACGTCTCCTTGCACACCGGGGGACTGCGAGGGTTCGGTCAAAACAATCAGCGATTCGCCGAGCCCTGTGACCGGAGTTCGGTTACCTTGATCTTGTGGGTTTTTCGGAGGGGAGTGGGGCCTCGCTCGCGCGTGGGAATTTGGCGGACGAGTACTGTATCGTTTTTCTAACAACCAGACGTGGGCAAATCCTGGTGGAATTTGCTTGCGGGCCTCGCGATAGATCTCTTCTACACGATCCTTGGCGAGTAGCAGACTCCAGCGTCGACGGCGATTCGAGACGTAGATAAACAGCTGCCCGGAGTCGCCTTGCCCGACGCGGGTGAAGGGCGTTCGAGCTGGCAGGATGTTCGAGGGGAAGTCCCGGTAATAATAATCCGGTTGCGTCGTAGCCATGGTAAAAAGACGGCGGCGGTCTGTGATAGGGGCCTGGATGAACTATGTCATAAAGGTTTCAGTAGAAGGAACACTTACCCTGCCCTAGGATCATATTCCGCTAAATCCGTGCGTTGTCATCTGCGGTCAAATCTCCGCCTGTGTCTCCGGTATTCACTGTTCCTGCTGGTTCAACTAGTATGACGTGACCTTCCTGTTCAGCCACGGGTTTTTGTTCCACGCCTTTGGGCACGACAAACATTTCGCCTGCCTTCAGGTCAACATTTCCGTCTCGAAAATCAATAGATAGATGCCAATCGGAGACAACAAAGACCTCATCCGTTTCAGCCAGGCTATGCCAAACAAACTTGCCTTGAAATTTGGCTAGCCTGAAATGGTAGTCGTTCATTTGCTGACCCTCTTTACCTTTCTAAGGCTTTTGCGGTTTTAGCCATTTCGACATCTGCTCTCAAGCTTGGTGCTGCTTCACATACGTGCACTGTAAAAGAATTATGTAAAAAGAAAGCCTCGCCGTTGTAAAGGCCTAAGTCACGAGAAAGAGCGACAACTGCTGAGCGACGATACACGGACCTTCTGAGTTCTCGGCCTCGACTGAATATGTGGATTTAACTAAATACGCATCGGCTCCTCGCTTCCGGACCTCATCGAGGATAAAATGCGCTCGTGCCTGTGCTCCTATGCGGAGGACCGCGGAGAACAGAACACGATCAAAGCCATAATTCAATGTGTACAGCCGGTCGGACGTGACTAACGGGAGACCCACTCCTTCCAAACCTTCGGTATCAAACACAAGATATTCACGCCACGGGCTGGTCTTAGCCCGCGCAGGATCATTGTGCATTGCATCTGGATTTCCGGTCAAAGCACCAAAAACGTCTGCGATCTTTTGTTCAATCGCAAACCATTCGGTTACGCCGACCTCGGTCCTAACGCGGGTCTTGGGATCTTCGAACCGCTGAACGACCTCCTGTATGGTTGCCTTTCTCCTATAGGATGGACATTGTTAGTGGTATGTGGTCTCGTCCAACTCTTTCCAATTATCGTTCTTCTAAAGCAAGCCGGATTCCCCGACCAATAAGAATCGTTCCACAAAGGGCGTCCAGAAAACGATGCACCGATGTTTGTAACTGGAACCGGGGGGTATGTCCGAGCAGCACGGAAAGGATTAGCAGCCAGCTCATGCCCATTGCCGGTGGATGCTCGCCAGAAGAGGAGAGGTGCGGAAAACCGTATCAGTCGGCGCAATGAACTGCCGCAGAAAAGCAAGACAAAAGATTGCGACCTTTGGATTCAGGACATTTGTAAGTAATCCTTCGAAGAAGGAGGCCCGAAATGTGAGCGCTTGCTTTTCTTTTTACTCAGCCTTCAGGCTTGCTTGATCCTGCTGATTCAATGCGCTGCTGAGTGATTGAATCTCTAGCCAGACGAGATAGCCGGCACCGATGAGCTTAACGAGCAAAGACGCGGTGGCCGAGGGGGAGAGAAAGACCGAAATGCCTAACGCAGAGAAAGCGGCAACGAGGATGAATGCAAGAAGTTGTCAATCGAACGTGCCTTGTTCTTCCTTCTCGTAATATACAGCGGGTAGGCGTACCATCCTCCAGTCAGGGTTGGGCAAGGTTTGAAAAGCACTGTAGCGGCGGTACAACTCGTGAGCATCACGAGTGGCCGGCACAAAGCGCCGAATATTTTTTAACTCCCGATGCGTGGTTACGCATTCAACCAACCATTTGCTTCATCCGTTTCCGCGATGGACATCGACGTTACACACATCGCACAACCAGGCAAACGTCGCGTAATCGGTCACAATGCGGGCAAAGCCGACTTGCGCGGCATCTGCATACACACCAAAGCAGAGGGAATGTTTCACTGATTTTTCGACGACTGCGACTGAACGGCCTTGCGCCCAATAGGACAACTGGCTAACGAAAGAGCAAATAAGCTCTCTATTGAGTTTTGTCTTGTCGGTCTTGATGAGGTTAGTATTTCGATGTTATCCCGTGAGACCAATAATTGCCTTCGTGAACGACGGGACAGCCACGCATTTTCCTTTACCCTTCCCGCGTGCATCGAGCCTAGCGTGTCATTACCTGGGCAAGAGTGACAAAGTTTTTCAATATCGCGTAAAATATCGTTAAAAGAGAAATCGTATTGTTCTTCCTTGCTGTTCCGTATAAAGGGGGAACCTATGCAGAGGAGAGAAGTGGACTCGACAAGCAACTTCTCTCAGGAGGAAAGACATGCGCCCCCTCAAGAAACGGGAAACATCTGACGACTGGGTCTGGCAATCGATTCGAGACGAGGCAGCCCGCGAAGCTGATAGTGAGCCTGTTCTGGCCAGTTTCTTACACTCGATAATTTTGAATCATGCTTCGTTGGAGGAAGCGTTGAGCTATCATCTCGCAGGTAAGCTTACCAACCTGAATCTGCCGTCCATAACCCTCCGTGACATCATCATGGAAGCTATGGCGGCTGATGCAACCATCGGCAAAGCAGTTCGGGCGGATATATGCGCAGTGCGTGATCGTGACCCTGCGTGTACTTTTTATTCAGCGCCCTTGCTATATTACAAAGGCTTGCATGCGCTGGAAGCCCACCGTGTCTCTCACTGGCTTTGGACTCAAGACCGACACACTCTGGCGTTCTGTTTCCAGAATCGAATCTCAGAAGTCTTTTGCGTGGATATTCACCCCGCAGCGCGTATCGGCTCAGGCATCTTTATCGACCACGGTAGCAGTCTCGTTATAGGTGAGACCGCAGTGGTGGAAGACAATGTATCCATGCTGCAAGGAGTGACGCTAGGTGGAACCGGCAAAGAGTCGGGCGACCGCCATCCCAAAGTTCGCACTGGGGTGCTCATTAGTTCCGGAGCAATGATTCTTGGAAATGTTGAAATCGGTGCAAATGCTAAAGTTGGCGCGGGGAGTGTTTGTCTTATTAATGTGCCGGCAGGGTGTACGGTAGCTGGTGTTCCCGCCAAATTGGTTGGCCGTTGCGCCAAGCTCCAGCAGCCGGCTCTTGATATGGACCATAACATTCCAACCGACGGCGAGACTGAGAGTGCCCGAAGAGGTATCTGAAGACCTACCTGAAGCCGTACCTCAGCATCCGTTCCTGCCCACCACAAAATTGTTTGATCAAAGGGATGAGCTCTTCGGCAGCAGTTTGCAGGGAGGCAGCATCAGTTGTTGCATTCCCGAGCACGATATTAAAGCAAGCTGTTTTATTTAGGTCAATTTTGGTTTTGTCGCCTTGGCGCACTTCAAGGCGACAAAGGACGTCCCCACCGTCGTCGATATAGGCGGCTTCTCCAGCCACAGTACATTCGAGAACGATATCGTCCATCGGATCTCGTTGGACCACCGTGAGTCGTTGTTCGGGTTTGACCATGAAGGCGATCAGGGGAATACGGGCGAGGACTACTTGTACTCGCTGTTGAGGGAGGCTGCGGAGTTTCAAATAGGCAATTACCTGCCGGCCTTCGTCAAGTAGGTCTTGACTTATGAGCCAGGTAAATTGCTCTTGAATTGCCGCATCTAATATGAATCGTGGCGGGCCGCTTCAACCAATACCGGAAACAATTGCGTTGGTATCCGGAACTGCCGGGTCAGTTGAGCCCTCTGGCGGCTTGGATGGCCACTTCTACAAGGTCTGGGTCGAGATCTTGGGTTCGTACGTTTTTACGGATTTCTTGCAGGGCTTTACGCAGCAGAGCTTTGACTTTTCCGTCCGTTACAGCTTTCAATGTGACAAATTCTTCATAGCCGATAAACCAAGCGGCCTTGCCAGCCCGCTTGGCTATCATGACAGGCTTTCCGCTGGCAACGATTTCGTCCACTATTGAGCCGAGTACCGGGCGCGCTTGATCAACCCCGAGGCCCTTGGCCATACTGGTTCCTTTTATTGAACATTAACGTTCCCCTTAAGCTGTATGAAAATAAGATGTCAATAACCAGGCGCGTAGCCCTTTAGGTCAGATTAGCGGAGCGTAAACCGACATCCTGTCTACTCCGTGTGCCGCCGTCTCATTCCGAGTCCTTGGGGGAAACGCTCGGTCAGCTCGGAAATCGGTACTGTACGGGGCTGGTAGGCGCCGTTTTCAATACACTGCTGCACGTGTTGCGCGATTTCTTCCATGGTCGCAAGCAGACCCCGCCTTTGCTTCGCATATACTCGATCATTGTAACAACACTGACCAAGCGGGCGGCCCGGTCACAAAAGGATGCCACTCTGGATAGAATAGGGGGGGCGGAATTTCGATAACACCTGCCGAGAGAGGAGATGGCTCGCTGAAAAGACGGGTGGAAAAGAGTGAGAGTAAATACCTCATAGATATTGCAGAACCGGATACAGGATCTTATGAGTCGCTAGAAAAACAGGGTTTCCCCACCAGAGGTAAAGAGGGAAGAACGGCGAGGATGCGAGCATCAGTGTGCCGTTTTGAGCAAGAGGAAAAGGAGACCCACCTCGGCGCTATGCGCGACCCCTCCGGGGAGGCGGAGAGAATACCGAGCAATCCGACGAAGGCTTAGTCCGTAAACACCAAATGTCCAGCCTCATCTTGGGTACGGATCTTGGCCTTGATATCTTCTGAGAGTTCGATTTTTCTGTGGGCGGGAAATTTTTCTTGGTCTATGGTTGGACGCAGAAAATACTCTTCCGGTTTGAGCACTTCCGACTGACTTTTACGTTGAGCAAAATACCACACCCGTCGAAGCACGCCTGGACTAAAAAAGACTTCCTGGTCCGCGTCTGACCATTCTTTGAGCTGGTGCGTGTCATGCACGCTGTAGCGCATATAGTCGAGGGGCACATCCCAATAATGGTTAAACAGTATGCTGTAGCCTTTATCGCCCATGTTTGGGTTGCGGTGAGTGGCTATGCGGGTTTCCACAAAAATAAGATTTCCGTCGCGTCCGTACTGTTCGATCCGTAAAGGATAAAAATGGTGTTTATCTAACCAATAAATGATTTTCGGCGCATAGTAATTGGGCAGCCAGTCTTCCTTGACTTTCGTTTCAAGCACCCAACAATCAACGCCGCCCTCTTTGGCATAAAAGAGGTAGTCATCCCCCATCATTTTGATCTGGTCGGTCGCGACGTCGTGGAGCGTACCATCAGACTTGCCCAGGATAACGGTGGGCCGGGTGTTGGGGAAACGAACGGTCTGATACAGAGTGTCCGCACCGATCAGCTTCCAGGAAAACTCCCAGGGGTCACGACCGAATATATCGTCAAAACTCTCGGCGCCCTGCGCGAGTTTGTCGCCACGACGCGGCTGGGGCTGGCGCCGGACTCGGCGCAAACTGGGCGAGTAGAAGAACATATCCCAGCGTGTGGCGGAGTCGCTGCCCGCGCGATATTGGGTCATAAACATCTGATTGCCGAGGTCTTCGGGTGGAAAAAAATTTTGTCCTGTGATCTTCCGCGTGGGCGCGCCCGGCTCCGTCGCATATAATTCTCCCTCAAAGCCTTGCCCGCCTTTTGCATTCGGAACGTAGAAGATGGGGCTGTGCATTTTGTTTGTAATCAAATACCCGTGCGCAGTCAGAGCGCCGCTGACATCAACAAAATTACATGACCAACGCGGTGAGTGACTGAATTCCATAGCCCGATAGCCCATTTCTTCGGCTGTGTACGGTGGCTCAAACGGATATCGTTCGGCCGGCATGTACGGTCGCTCAGGATCTCGTGGAGTCTCGGTGCGTGCATCGAAAAGTGCACGCTCTTCTGGTGTGAGCTCAGGAACGGTCCGCCAGGTCTTTGTTGCCGACGGTGCGTCGGCCGTTACTGGGGACGAACACAGTATACCGAAAATATAGAGTAAGAGAGCAAGGCTGCTCTTCATGACCCCTCCTTTAGATTCCGAAATCCATACGAACTCGCTGCTTGGTGATCCTACTTGGCGCGACATAGACCCGCAACCTGCTCTAACCCCCAACCTGGCACAGGGATTTTACGCCTCCGAGCTGCTGGCAGAACCCTCTCTCCATGATAGACCTAGCGGACGATACACTGTTGGATGAGGAGGCAGAGACATGTCGGATTGGTACTTGTCGCGTCAATTTTCCTGGGTGTAAAAGCACGCGTGCAGACGGTGGAGCAACAACAGGAAACCCGGCGCGGTTTGTCCGGTGTTGCGGTGGTGGTCGAACCTCTGACTGCTGAGGCTGAGCAGGATGGACTGAGCGCGCAGCAATTGTAGGCGGCGGTTGAAAGACAGCTGTAGGAGGCCTATATACGCGTACTCTCTAAAGACGAGTTGTTAATTACTCGCGACGGACCATATCTATGCATTGCCCCGGCTGCGCGACCAGGAAATCTAATAATTTGTAGAGATATGGGAGAAACGCGAGGTTGGTACGGCCTGAGTCGGGAAGCTGGCCTCTCTAGAACAGAGTGTCACCACCCCCGTCGGGGATTTTATGACTGTATATCGAGCTGTTTATCCGGTGCAAGACGACGAAATGGCTCCGCGGAGAAATTCGGAAAAGCAATGATCTTTTCTCGTGTTTGGCTATGTTTCGTCCTGGCTGGAAGCTTGGTGGTGGGGATTTCTGTTGGCTGGTCCCAAACGTCTGACCCAATTGGTCCGATTATACTGCCTGAGATTGAGGTACGCGGGACAACACCTTTGATGAGCTTGACGGTTCCGCGTGAACAGGTTCCCGTCAATGTGCAGATCGTTACAGGCGAACAGATCAGCAAACGTGGCGCGCTGAACCTGACCGACACACTTTCACGCGACCTGGCCGGTGTAAATCTGACCCACGTGCAAAGTAATCCGTTTCAGCCCGATGTCACCTACCGTGGTTTCAGCAGTTCGTTCTTGATCGGCACCCCACCCGGACTTAGCGTCTTTGTGGATGGCGTTCGCGTCAACGAACCGTTAGCGGATCAAGTCAACTGGGATCTCATTCCGACTGATGCGATTGATCGCTTGGAGCTAATCCCCGGCTCAAATCCGGTTTACGGTCGGAATACGCTAGGCGGCGCGATTGTAATGCGAACTAAACGCGGCTTTACCCATCCTGGCACAACGGCTGAGGTATGGGGCGGAAGTTTTGCTCGCTATCGGACCTTGCTTCAAACCGGCGGAAATACGGGCAACTTCGATTATTTTGTGTCCGGTAATCTTTTTCTCGAAGATGGCTATCGGGATTTTTCGAAGAGCCATGTGGGCCAGCTGTTCGGCAAGGTCGGCTATCTTGGCAGCCACGATGATCTCAGCCTTTCTCTCACGCATGTGAATAACAAACTGACCGGCAACGGCCCGTTACCAGAAAGCCGTCTCAAGCGTGATCGGTCCGCGGTCTTTACCCATCCGGATATTTATGAGCCTGACCTGTGGTTTGTGAACGGACAATACCAGCGAGACCTGGGAGGCGCGTTCTCTTTGGCAGCGAATGTGTACGGTCGTCTCCTGGATGTGGATCAGTTTAACCGGGACGTTGGGGAAGATTTGGACGCCCGCACCAATCAGAAAGGCTGGGGCGGCGCACTGCAGCTTGTTTATCAAGAGACAGTACTCGGTGTCCCCGTTAAAGCGACCCTAGGAGCCGATTATGACGGTGCGAGATTGGATCATCTGATCGCTGAGCGGGAGTTGGGCGAAAATGATGATGATCTTGCACCTCTCGAAATCGCAACCAATGTCAAAATACAAACACATGCTGGCGGGCCGTTTTTCACTATCACTGCCGAGCCCATACCACGGCTCACGGTTACGGTCTCTGGCCGCTACGATGTCACACATTTAAAAATCAAAGATCGCCTGGCGGGAAATGAGGACAATACTGCCAAAACAGATGCCGGTGGCAGTCATACGTTTGACCGCTTCAACCCTGCCGTTGGGGCAACCTATAAACTGGGGTGGAATCTGAGTGTATATGCGAACTATAGCGAGAGCTATCGGGCGCCCACGGCTATCGAGCTGACCTGCGCCAATCCGGAAGAGCCGTGTCCCATTCCCACTGCCCTGGTGGATGATCCGCCGCTGGATGCCGTCAAAGGCAAGACCTGGGAGACGGGTCTGCGTTGGGGTTTCCTGCCTTCCCTTGATGTCACGCTAGCGTTCTTTCGAACAGACCTGAAAGATGACATTCTCTTCCAGAACGAACCGAAAAGCAGGGTGTTGGGATTTTTTCAGAACGTTGAGGCAACGCGGCGCCAAGGTGTTGAGCTGTTACTGCGTGGTATGTGGGGCTGGGGCAACTGGTTTCTCAATTACACCCTCACTGATGCCACATTTGAGGATGATATCAAACTCTTCACCTTTGCGAATGAAGATCGCTTGGCCCAAGTCCGGACGGGCGACCGGCTGCCGTTAGTCCCGCCGCATCGACTCAATGGAGGTTTTGAGTTGCAGCTCGCCCCGCGTTGGAGACTCCAGCTCGATGGCGTTTATGTTGATCAGCAATATCTGCGCGGGGATGAGTCGAATGAGAAGCCTCGTTTGGACCCATACTTTGTAGCCAACGCACAGATAACGTATCAATACAAGAACTTCGATATTTTCCTGCGCATAGAAAATCTATTCGACATAGACTACGAAACCTATGGCGCGTTCTTTGAGAACGTGCTTGATGACACAGGCACCGAGCGATTCTTTGGACCGGGAGCGCCGTTTGGGGCCTTCGGTGGTGTGCGCGTCAATTTTTAACGCCGTCCCTCAGTCAGTCTGTTTACATCATACATAGTCTGTACTTCCTCGAGGTCGGCGTCAGGATAGCCCATATCAAACGATGGGAATAAAGACGCTTGTCCGGTCTTGACGTCAATAGCAGCGACGCCAAGGTAGCGGCTGACCTGCATGCCCTTATTCATTTCCGGACGGTTGAGGGCATCCTCAGACCAGCCATACTGCATCCCCCACACTTTCCACAGCTTGCCCTCTTGGTCGAAAGCAATCCCGGCAACCGTCCGATAAGTCTGCGTGTCTAGAAACAGGATTTTACTGCTATAGGGATGATTGGTCCTGTTGGGTACGAGCTCGACAACCAGCGTTTTGCGTAGTTCCCAGCGACCAAGCGGGACTCTGCTATTGGGACCATAATAGCGCGCATACGCATACTGCGTGTTCATGACGTGTAAGATGTCTTTCCAGCCATGGAAGGTCCATGCGTAGTCGAGCACCCGTCCTGAGAAGCCAAAGAAGTCGTCAAGGGTCGTATCTGAGCCTTGGAAGGAGTCCGCCTTTTCTTCAGCCGACACCCGACGGACTTTGCGCAGGGAAGGGACGTAGGTCCAGGCCTGGTCAGCCTGGTGCGGGTCGCTAGAGCGCTGGATGAGGATGCGCAAGCCGCGCATTTCATACGGGGCGGTAAATTCGTTAACATCCTTCCACTCAAATTGCTCAGCCCCGGGGACGGGTAGAGTGTAGTTCTGCTCTGGGAGCATAGCCAGATGGCTGTGATATACCCGCTGATAGCGTTGCAGGAGAACACGCTCGACTGTTCCGCTGCCCTGGGTGATATCCTCCGGCAATCCTGGTAAGGCACCGTGTGCGCCACCTGGTTTGATCATAATCGTGGCGAAGTTCCCGACTTTTATACCATAATGCTGCCAGCGGAAGTTAAAATTCCAGCCGACCTTGAGACCTGAGGTAGGATCTGAGGGGTCAAGCTGATCTGCGGGAAAGGGCTGGCCAGCAACATAGCCTTCGAGGCTACCGTCTGGTGCCAAACGCGTTTGGCTAGCGTATTTTTCCGTGGCTTCGAGATAATCCTTACGGGGCGTGTAGTCACCTGTTGGTGTAATTTTAAACGTCACCTCTGGGAACTGAAATTCTTCAAAATAGCCGGGTGGAATAAAGGGGCGGAGTTTTTCTAGCTCATCGAATGTAAGCGTAGTGCCGGGATGGAAATCCGGCTGGGCCTGCTTGTGTTGTGCAACCCACTGCAGCAGAGTGTCGCGGGTCATGGCGCGGCGTTCATCTTGTGCCCAAGTCGGTCCGGTCCAGACCAATAATCCTACGAATAGAAGAAACAACTGCATTCGCCCTCCCTCACATGTTCTCTTCAGTGTCCATGCACATCGAGCAGATCAACTTAACGATTCTTTCTTGGGACGCAAAGCCCGTTATCCACCCAGCCGGTCTGATTCAAAAAGTCTATGCAAAAGATAAATGCTTGGCTATGTTGGCGGCGGATACTAACCGATACGCCATCACGCAGAGATACAGAGACGCAGATACAAAGGAGGCCGTCGTGAAAACACTTGCTGTCACCCCAGAGGAAATGGAATCTCGTATTGCTCGCTTTCAGGATCTCAAACCCATCGCTGCTATGCAAAACGACAAAGTACCTTTAGCGGCGCGGGATTATATTTACGCGCGCAAACTATTGCCGGTGATTTCCTCTAGAGGCGGGGAAGGGCCATTTGGACCGGCGCCGATTGCTGAAGCCGATGGCTATTCTATGACGATGGCGGTCTGTCCACCTAACCAAGGCCCGGGGCTACACGCGCATCATAGAACCCACGAGACTTTTACCTGTCTCAAAGGGACATTCAAAATCCAGTGGGGCGACGACGGCGAACACGAGCTTGTCTTGAACCTCTTTGATACGATCTCAGTCCCGCCAGGCGTGTGCCGTTGCTTCACCAATATTGGTGAGGATGAGGGTATTCTCCAAGTGCTGGTTACTGGTGGTGTACATGACATGCAAGATATTGCCTTTCCACCCAGTGTTGCCGACAAAATAGATCAAACAGGTCCAGGTGTGTTAGCAGAGATTGAGAAAACCGGCCTCGCGTTTAACGCGGGTGTGGAATAGACAAAATTCTAAAGGAGGATGACTGACATGAGTAATATTGCAGATCTGGCCAAACGGCTCCAGGTTTTGGAGGACATCGAGGCTATTAAGAAAGTGAAGGCGGAATACTGCGCGCATTGTGATGACGGCTACAACCCGGACGGGATTGGGGCATTGTTTGCAGAAGATGGCGTCTGGGATGGGGGCGTTGACGTGTTCGGTAAATATGATGGCCGGGATGCCATTAAGAAATTCTTTACCGGTGCGACCAAGGTAATTCCGTTTGCCGTGCACAACGTCATGAATCCCATTATTGAAGTTGACGGTGACAATGCCACAGGCCAGTGGTACCTCTTCCAACCCTGCACTATGACTGAGCAAGATGGAGATAAAGCCGTGTGGGGTGCGGCCAAGTATTCCGACGACTATAAGCGCATCAATGGTGAATGGAAGATCCAGACCCTGCGCGTTAAATTTGAGTTCTGGACGCCATTTGAAAAGGGCTGGGTTGAAAAGAGAATGATTCAAGATTAGGAAATGCGTAAAACGTAGCTGAAAGCTATTAACGGAACTCCGTCTTATCTCGTAAGCTTGGATACCTGCTTGCGCAGGTATGACACAAAAAGAGTTGTCATTCCCGTGAAAACGGGAATCCAGGGGAGGGAGCAGCGATATGCAATTCTATAATTTCCATCTCATGCCCTGGCCGCACTTACCCAAGGACTTTGACGACAAAGCAAAATACCCTTCTGCCTGGGTAACCCTTTCCAACAAGTATTATGACCCGAAAAAAGGTCAGACGCTCTACAACCAGTACCTGGACCAGATCGAATATGCGGAAAAACTCGGGTTTGAAGGCGTGTGCGTCAATGAACATCATCAAAACGCCTATGGCACGATGCCGTCGCCCAATATTGTGGCTGCCATGCTCGCGCGTCGGACTACGCGGATCAAGATTGCGATTATTGGTAACGGTCTACCGCTACGCGATCATCCGCTGCGGGTGGCTGAGGAAGTCGCCATGCTGGATGTGGTTACGGGCGGCCGCATTATCTCCGGCTTTGTGCGTGGGATTGGGGAGGAATACTATTCCATGGGTGTGAACCCTACGCATTCGTTAGCGCGCTTTCGTGAAGCGCATGATCTCATTGTTCGTGCCTGGACCGAGACTGGGCCATTTCACTTTGACGGTGAACACTATCAAGTCCGTTACGTAAATGTATGGCCGCGACCGCTACAGAAACCTCATCCTCCGATTTGGATTCCCGGCTTTGGCAGTAAGGAGACGGTTGAGTGGTGTGCTGAGCCGTCGCGCAAATATCCCTATCTGGCCGTCTTTATGCCGGACGATCTAGTGAAGTGGTTTTTTGATGCCTATCGCGAAGCTGCAGACCAGTATGGCTACGAAGCCTCGCCGTATCAAATGGGGCACCTCTTACCTGTCTATGTGGCTGAGACGGACAGTCGAGCCGAAGAAGAAGCCAAAGATCATATTTTGTGGCTATATCATTATGGACTCCGCCATAAATGGGAAATGTTTTTCCCGCCAGGCTATACTTCCGCCGCGTCTATGAAACGTATCATGGCTCGTGCGGATGACTTTGATTATGGAAACATGGATTTTAAGGAACTGAATGATCGCGGCTACTGCGTTGTAGGAAGCGCCAAAACCGTTCGCGATCGGCTCTCCCATTTAGTCAAAGAACTCGGCTTCGGCTTGCTCCTGCCTCTTCTGCATACCGGGGACATGCCCCATCATCGGGTCATCAAAAACATGGATCTATTCGCTTCCGAGGTCATGCCTGCACTACGCGAAGAATTTAGCGATATGTCGCGGAAGTGGTTGGAGGCGGCGTAAGCGTGTGGGGGGCGCCCCCGCTTTGCTGCCCTTTTTCGCCGGGTGCGTCCTGAGCGCCGAGGAAGGAGGTCAGGTTACGCTTCGCTAAACAGACCTACGGTCTGTACGTACCAAGGAGAAGGCCATGACCAAACGTCTCTACTTTAACGCTTTTTCTATGAATTGTGTGGTTCACCAATCTCCAGGCCTGTGGGTCCGGCCGGAAGATCAGATGGAAAGTTATACTGACCTTAGCACCTGGATTGAACTCGCCAAGGTGTTAGAGCGGGGAAAGTTCGATGCGCTGTTTTTGGCTGATGTTGTTGGCGTGTACGATGTTTTTCGTGGCGGTCGGGAGGCGGCGCTGACGCAAGCGGCCCAAGTGCCGGTAAATGACCCCATGTTGCTTGTGCCGGCTATGGCTGCTGCGACCGAACATTTGGGTTTCGCTTTTACCAGTTCTATCTTCCAGTATCATCCGTTCACGTTTGCTCGACTGATCTCAACCTTAGACCATCTGACGAAAGGCCGTGTTGCCTGGAACATTGTGACCTCATATTTGGAAAGTACGGGGCGTAGCTATGGTCAGTCTGGTTTGATTGAGCATGACGAGCGTTATGATATGGCGGATGAATATTGTGACGTGTGCTACAAGCTGTGGGAGTCGAGTTGGGAGGACGGTGCAGTCGTTAAGGATAGGCAGCGGGGGATTTATGCGGACCCGACCAAGGTGCGCAACGTCGTTCACGAGGGCAAGTATTATAAAGTAGACGGGTGTCATCTTTCCGAGCCCTCACCGCAACGTACGCCTGTTTTATACCAGGCTGGCTCATCACCGCGTGGGCAAGCGTTTGCCGCCCGACACGCCGAGTGTGTGTTTCTCGCGACTCCTACGCCTGACATTGCGGGACAGTATATCCAAACGACCCGGAGACAAGCAGCGCAGAACGGGCGATATCCGAAAGACATTCTTTTCTTCACGTATCTGAAAGTGATTACTGGCGGTACTGAGGCGGAGGCCAAGAAGAAGTACGACGACTACTTCGAACAGGTCAGCTACGACGGGGCGATGGCATTACTGAGTGGCTGGGCTGGCTACGATTTTGGAAAGTTTGATCCGGACGAACCGCTCGAATACATCGAAACAAATGCGATTCGGACACTTTGGAATTCGTTCAACCGTGCAGACCCGGATCGCAAATGGACCGTACGTAATCTCGCCAAGTATATCGGTATCGGCGGAGGTGGCCCCGTGAGAGTCGGGACGCCGGAACAGATCGCGGATGAATTCCAGCGATGGGCCCAGGCTGGGGTGGATGGGTTTAACCTTGCCTACGCTGTTACTCCTGGGACGTTTGAAGACTTTGTTGATGGTGTCGTGCCCGTTCTGCAGCAACGTGGCATGATGCAAGCAGAGTATCAAGACGGCACCTTACGTGAAAAACTCTATGGGGCTGGACATGCCCGGCTGGGAGCGCCGCATCCGGCTGCCCAGTACCGCCGGGCGGGATCGGGTACCGCTCATACCCTTGTCTCACAACAGCAGCAACGAGACGAGGCAGCCGGTATGGCTGTGGGGAAATAAAATTTTTAACAGGTGTCAGAATGACCACTACGACAGTCAAACCCTTGAGTCCCATGCAGCAAAAGCTGATCAAAATGGTGCTCAAGCCAGCTTCTTATGTTAATACGTGGCTATACCGTACTTCCGGTGGAAAACTCGGCGGGACGGCTGCCGGAGCACCCGTGATGCTACTGATAACGACTGGCCGCAAATCCGGACAGCCTCGAACAGCACCGCTGCTCTATCTCGAAGACGGTGAAGATATCGTTGTTGTTGCGTCCCAGGGAGGCATGTCCGAGGACCCCTTGTGGTTCAAGAACCTGGAAGCCAATCCAGCGGCTGAGATTGAAATTGGTAAAGAGAAACGCAAGGTCGGAGCCCGCCGCGCAACGGACGAAGAAAAAGCGACTCTCTGGCCGAAGGTTACCGGGCTGTACTCAGGCTTTGATCTCTACCAAGCCCGCACAGAGCGTAATATTCCGGTCGTGATTTTATCTCCAACGGAATAGGGCATCGTAGTGTGCGTGGAAGCGAAGCGTCACCCACCGAAAAAGGGTGGGTCTCGGGGACCCACCCTAACTAGACCAAGGGATAAACGCCTTACGCATCCACCTTGTCAAAATATTGGATTTTCGGTTGCGCAGCGACGAGCGCTCCGAGTCGATTTAAGGTGCCGGTTTCAGTTCGCCATCCTAAATAGCGTTCCTGGTGTGCTTTCGAATCCCAGATTTCATATAAGACCATACTGCCTTTGGTTTCGGTGTTATCGTAGAAATCGACACTCTGGCAGCCTTCATAGGCACGTGTGTCAGGCAGTAGCTCCTTCATGAGTGCCTTCATATCGTCCACAGATTCAGGCTTTACCTTCAGTTCGATCAAGACCATCGTACTCATATGTTCATCCTCCTTTGTGTGAATTAAATCTGTGCCCTCGACCATATCACGAGTCATTGGTTGAAGCAGCCGGTTCATCCGGTAGGTCGGCTTAGCGTAGCGTAAGCCGACACTCCCCGCCCGTGGCCCTCCTCCCAACGCTCGCATATAATCCCGGCTAACCAGGAAGAACAAATGGATTTGTATAGTGTGCTTGAGCGGGTTGTCGATCTTTTACTTCAACGCGGGCGAGTGACCTAGCGCGCACTCAAAAGAGAATTTGAGCTGGATGATGACTTCTTAGAGGATCTCAAGAAAGAACTCCTCGCTCCCGTCTATGATTGGTTTACCGACGGGCATTATACGCAAGACCTCATAGATGCTAAAGCGCTATGAGGCGAGTTAGCAGTTTAATATCTCAGTGCGTGCTATTGATTGCAGAGAAGCACCAGGTTGCAGGGCCAGAATCGTAGTCGCAATGAAGAGGACATTATGGGTACGCCTGAGCTTATCCGGAGACAAATACAACGCTTACCTGAGCCGATGCTGCAAGAGGTCCTCAACTTTGTTGAATATCTGACTCAGAAATTGCGAAAAGACGACCAGGATTGGTCTGCTCTATCGATACAATCGGTACTCCGCGATCTCGAAGATGATGTTTGGCCTGTACATGAAGACCAAGAGTTGACGGAGAAGTGACAGTGAGAGAGGAACTGAAGTGCGCAGCAAGCCTGAATCTCATTCCGTCACCGGCTCGCGTCAGTCGCGCAATGTAATCCGACAACACACTTGATCTTGTCGGAGAATCGTAGGGTGGGTGGAAGCGTAGCGTCACCGACCGAATAATGGTGGATCCCGGGGATCCACCCCACATGAAGGAGGGTCTTATGAAAATTGGTTTCATGCTTCCTCAGTTTGGTGCCATGGCAACCCACGAGAACGTGCTCTCAATGGCTCAGCTCGCCGAAGAACAAGGCTTTGAATCGGTATGGGCCGCGGATCATGTGATCATGCCGACACGGATCTCTACGCCGTACCCGTACAGCAAGTCGGGTGAATATGTCGCTGACCCAAAAGGCGCCCATCTTGAGCCGTTTACGATTCTTTCATTTGTTGCAGGTTGTACGCGTAGGATTCGTTTGGGCTTTACTGTTATCGTGGCCCCGTATCGGAATCCCATTGTGACTGGAAAGATGATGGCCTCGCTCGATGTTCTATCGAACGGTCGCCTCATTGTCGGCGTGGGCGCGGGTTGGTTAGAAGAGGAATTCCAGGCTCTCGAGGTCCCGTTTGCTAAACGATGGGCCCGCACAGAGGAGCACATTCGCATTTGGAAAGAACTGTGGACGGCTGAAGAGCCGCAGTTTGACGGACAGTTTTATCATTTCTCTGAAGTCCAATGCCGACCCCAGCCGCTCCAAAAACCGCATCCCCCAATCACCATCGGTGGCCGGGGCAAGGCCAGTTTTAAGCGGGTAGTGAGCCTCGGTGATGGTTGGCAGGTTGTCTCTGAGCATCCGGACGATGTGTATAGTACGGAAGGAGATCTGGCTAAAGACCTTGCTACCCTCAAACAGATGTCAGAACAGGCCGGCCGGGATTTCCAAACGATTGAAATTACTGCAGTCATTATTGCCGGGACGGCAGAAGGGGTGCTGCGGGATATCGCGCAGTATGAGCGGATTGGCGTTAGCCGCCTGCTCTTAGATTTTCCGTCGCTTGTTTCCGATCCGCAAGAAATGGCGGCGATCTTGGAGAAGGTCGCGTCTGAGGCTGCGATGTGAAGAACCGGTGGAGGCGGTAACGTTCTTTGTGCTTGCAGGGTGCTGAATACGATGTCGTCATTGTCGGTGGAGCCATCATCGGCAGCGCTGTTGCGTATTTTCTCTCAGCCACTGATCATTTTCGTGGCCGAGTGCTCGTCGTTGGGAAGGATCCGTCCTATCAAAAGTGCTCTGCCACGCTCCCTCTCGCCTCTATTCGTCAGCAATTCTCTACGCCAGTTAATATTCAGCTGTCTCAGTTTGGAGTTGAATTCTTACGGTCTGCGAGGCAGCGACTCGGCTAGGACGTCGAGGTCAGCTTTCGGGAAGAATGATATTTGTTGCTGGCGAGCTGGTGAAAGCGTTCAACAAGAATAGTGTATCATAAAGTTCAGAGTCTGAAGCACAGAACTACGCCCAGGGACTTCCTCAGTTCACTCTGGACAAGCCGGGCATCTGGCTCCTGCGTCTTGTTCATTTAAGGCCGTGTAAAGAGCGTTCTCCTGGCGATTGTGACGGGCTAGATTGGGGGAGCAATTGGCCTTAGTATACCTTCGAAGTGGGTCAAGAGAGCAGGGGCTCCTCGACGGGCGACAAGGAGTGACGCATGGGGCAAAAATCAGACCGCATGCTGCGGGAACTTGTTGAAAAAGAAGACATACGTGATCTTGTCCATCGTTACTGCTGGGCAGTAGATCGAGCTGATCTCGAAGATGTGATGGCGCTGTTTCACGGCTCGTGTGACCTGATCGTGAGTCCTCCGGGCCGACGACGAGAAGGACGCGATGCAGTCGAGCGCTGGTACGGACGTTATATGCGTCATCGCCCCGTCGTGTTGCGGCATCTGATTCACAATCAAGTGATCACCCTTGACGGCGAACAAGCATTTTCAAAAAGTTATTTTGATGCGGTCGGTGATCTGAAAGGCGAATCTATTGTTGTTGCCGGATTCTACGAAGACAGGCTGCTGTGTGTTGAGGGAGAGTGGAAATTTACGGAGAAGGTAATCGGTACGGACTTCATGGTCCCGCTGCATGAGGGCTGGGGTGGGGAGAAGTTCAAAGTCCGGCCGTGGTGGTATGAGGCGGAGTCGCAGTCAAAGGCCTGATTCCAAACTGTAGGGACGACCGGTCGGTCGCCCCTACAATCCAGGGCTATTCCCCACCCGGATTATCAATAATAAACTTCCAGCTTCCGTACTGGTTATGGGTGAAAGAAAGTCTTACTGAGCGGCAGACTTATGTCCCCAAATACTGCCTGCTGTATGGAACTGGACCTGCCAGGTGCTGTCGTCCACCACCCGTGCACCCCAGCCGTATTCGACCTCAAATCCGGACGGTGAATTCATATAAAACGACACCATATGGTCGTTGGTGTGACGGCCTAGCGATCTAGCAATGGGGACGCCCTTGTCCTGGCACAGATAATAGGTCGAGCCGACATCGTCGATGGACTGGGTCTGTAGCATGAAATGATTGAGTCGCTTGGGTGGATTTGGCCGAGCAAAAAAAGCGATGGTGTGATGGCGTGGATTGCAGTGGAAGAATGCCAGTTGGGCTTCTTCACCGCTAGGTCGGGTCAGTTGAACATAGTCGCTAATCCGCATTCCCAATACATCCCTATAGAATTCTACGCTTTGACCAAAGTCATCCATGGTGATGACCATATGGCCCAGCCCTTGCTCTGCGCCGACAAATCCGGACAGCGGACGCGGAGACTGAAAGGGATGGTTGAAGGCCATCAACGGGCCGTAGAAAATCTCGGACGGAATGCCACTGGGATCTTTGTACGTGATAAGCTCAACAACACGCCGCGCAGCGGCTTCTTCGCGTGTTCCGTGTTGCACTTCTATTCCGGCAGCGCGGAGTTGTTCTTCCATGGCCCGCAGTTCATGCGTACCGGTAACTTCCCAGCCGAGATAGGTGACATCGTCCTCACCAGTGGGGTGGATGAGAAAACGATGATGGTAGTCATCCAGACGGAGCAGGAGGGTTCCGTCGTCCTCTTTGCCGCTGAGTTGAAGGCCCAAGGTCCGTGTGGCAAATTCCTCCCAGGCATTGATGTCACTCACGCCAATGCCTAAATAGCCTAATTGAGTAATGCTGGCCATACTGTCCTCCTCATAGTGGCAGTCTGAGCAGAAAACCTACCACACCTGCCAAGCTGAAGCGAGAAGAATTGTGCTGTCGAATTACGCACTCTCATCCGGAACCATTCCTAGTAAGTCAATAACGACCTTGCAGCCCGGAACAGGGAGGGGCCCAGGGATACGCACTGTAGTGCTCGCTGGCGGGTCGGTTGGAAAGGATTCAGCCCACGTCACAAACGAAGTAAAAAACTCGCCAAGGTCAGTATAAAATCCCCGTCTCCGCAGAAGATAGTCACGCGTTGTTCCAGCTGCTTTGCAAATGGCATCGATATTCTTCACGATGTAATTGACTTCTTTTTCTGCAGGGGAGGAATGGATACGCTGATCCATCACTTTGCTGAAGAGGTGCCTTTTCAATTCGGTTGAACGATCAATCGGATTTCCTCGGGATCTGATGGGGTGCACGTTGAGACGCCGCGGGAAACGTTTACAGCGGATGGGGTCGTTGTCACCGTCTCAATCGGGGTACTGCGATCTAATCAGATAGCCTTTGATCCAGCACTGCCTCAATCACATTGGACTGCTTTGTCACGCATCGGTATGGGGCTCTTCAATAAAGTCATTCTTCGGTTTCCGTACCCGTTTTGGCCGGAGGAACCAGACTGTGTTTTTGTTTGCGGCGACGGTCTATGTTCACTTTATGTCAATTTTGCTGCCTATGCCGGCGTACCTATACTAGTCGGTCTCGTTGGTGGAGCTGCCGCTCACGACATTGAAGATCTGTCCGATGAAGCCATTGTCGCCCGGCTGCGTCAAGAACTCTCTGGTGTGATGAGGGGGGGCTCTTCCCGACCCAACTGATGTCATTGTCGAACGTTGGCGTTCTGATCCGTTTACCATGGGGTCATATGCGTATCTACGTGTTGGAGCGAACGGAGGAGAACCCGAAATCCTCTCTACGCCGGTGGCGGGCCGAGTTTTCCTTGCTGGTGAAGCCTTGCATCCGTATGACCCTGGAACGGTGCATGGCGCGTACTGGTCATGCCAGCGAGCGGCTCGGCAAGTGCGGGGAGTGGGGGTGTAGCACGTGGTGCGGGGGATGCACACTGCGTTTAAAACGTCTTCAACTCCAAAAACTCACCCACATCCTGACCGAGTCCTTGGCGCACGGCTTCTTTGTAGACTGCAAAACCGGCAGCGACATCCTGAATGGCGGTGCCCACTGATTTGAAGAGAGTGATTTCGTCCAGGCCTGAACGGCCTTTGGTTCGACCGGCGACGACTTCTTTGAGTTCTGTAACCTTGGAACGGTCATAGGAACCTGCGTCCAGGGCGGCTTTCAGGTCGCCGGACTCGCCTTCCATTTGTACGCGTGAATCGACCACAATGCGCTCAGCGCGTCGAAATGTCTCGGCATCAATCTCACGCAGTTGTAATCCGGTTGAACCAATAGAGTTGACGTGACCGCCGGTTTGCATCCACTTGCCACGGTAGGCAATCAGATCGCCAACGCCCGTGGTATTGGTGGCGACCACGACGGTATCGACGTCTTTGACTGCTTGTTCGGGAGTATCGACAGCCGTGAGATTGATTCCCAGTTTGTCGCCCATCCGCGCAGCAAAGCGTTCTCGGTTCGCCGGGGTAGGGCTGAAGACCTTGCCTTCTTCAATGGGGCGGACTACACACACGGCCTGTAGGTTTGTCGTCGCCTCCAAGCCCGATCCGATGACGCCGACGGTCTTGGCTGCGGGTGGCGCCATATACTTGGTGGCAACACCCGTCGTTGCGCCGGTCCGGGCGGCGGTCAGATAGGCTGCATCCATGAGGGATAGGAGAATGCCATCCTTTTCGTTATAGACGGCAATGAGGTAACGCACCCCTTGTTGGATCGAGCCGTGAAAGACTTTATAGCCCATAAGGCCGCTGTCACGCATAACGGCCGGCATGACGCGAAAAAAGCCTGAAGTGGTTGCCAGGTTGAGACGCGGCGGCAGATCGACGGCATTATTGGCCTCTTCGACCAAGCCTTTTTCAATGCTGTCGATCTGGGTCTTGATATTTGTGGCTTGTTCGACGTCTTTGTTGGTGAGGAGTAAGGTCACAGCTTATCCCCCTATTCAGGATTGCGCCCAATAAAGAACTCTTTGTCAGCCTCAACCGGGACCTCCAAGCCTGAAGCGATCAACCCTAGGCGCAGCGGCTTCATCTGGCGATCATTGAGCCTCATAGTCGGTGTCCGCAGCGGACCACCATTAAAACCACTCAGCCAGCCTTGGTATTTCCACAGCATGCGGTGCAGAAAGTTTGATCCGGCAAGCATGCCCATCGCCTGCATACTTGCCTGCCGTGCGGGTTGGATTTGCCAGTACAACTTCATTGCCGCCTCAAACTGCCCGTCTTGGATCAGCCCGAAAATCTTTGGAATCATCGGCCCCCAGTATTCATAATTGCTCGTGCCCATGAACTGCATAGGTACGAGACTGGCCATTGGCAGACCGTTGCCTTCAATGGGTTCTGTGACCACGACTTGACCGCTGAAGCGTTTATACACGTCCACAAATCCGCCGATGGAGGGCATGCCGCCTTCGGCTTTAATGGCCGCGATATTGGGAACGTCGTTCAGAAGACGAGTGATCAAGTCCGGACCAAAGCCGGCAGAAGGGTGGATACGCTCAAAGCCCCACAGCGGCACGGGGAAAAGCATGACCGCCAGATTCGTGTTATCGCAAAACGCCTTGGTGTACGCATAAATTTCTTCGGCACTTTCTGGGTAAAACGTCGGCGGGTAGGAGAGCAGCACAAGGTCTGCGCCGGCTTGTTCGGTTGCCTGAACTGCTTCAATGTTTTCTTCGAGAGAATTAAAGCTGGCGTGATGAATAAGGTGGAGGTTGCCTCCTGACTCATCTGCGGCCCATTCGGCAAATTGTACATATTCGTCAAGTGTTGTAGCGGTTTCGGCAACGAGGAGCGTTCCCCAGAATCCGTACTCGATTTCTTTACCTACATCGTACCGGATGGCTTTTTCGTTTAGGCCGCGTAAATCGTGGGTAAATGTTGGAGTGATGGTATTGGCCACCCCTTTCATGTTTTCTTTGGCCCATTCGCGTGCTTCATGTTTTCGATATTCCGCCATGATCGTTCCTCCGTCTTATTCACCTTGTATGGAATCCAAAAAGTTTTTAACTAAGGTCTCACATTCGCTACGTTTATCCGTTCCATAATAGAGAAGCCGATTATTAATCGGATCGCCGGCAAAAAACCACTCGTATAATAACTGCCGTCCACCAAACTGGGTACAGATAGCGTCCCAGGCCAGCTTCATGATGCGTACGCGCTCTTCTGCCGGGGTGTCACGCCCGCCCAGGTAACGCGGGAGCAACTCTTGAAGGGCGGGATTGGCAAAGTCTTTCTCGGTTGGCGTCATGACCAGACCGCTACTGCCTACGAGGCGCATGATTTCAACCGCCCGCGTATGGACGAAGGGAAAAAATATGCGCAGGATGGTGATACCCAACATGCCCTTGTCCGGGGCTCCAAACAGCGTGGCAAGCCCCGGTACGAAACTCTTTGTAGTTGAGACAGCCTCAGACGGCGCTTCAACGTCCGCTTCTCCGGCTTGAGCATTTGTCCATACTTCATGCGCGGTGGCTGTTACTAGACCGTCCGCCAGTTCGACATAGGAGACAAGCTCACCCAGTAGTTCTTGGTAGCGTACGATCTCTGTCCGTCCGATGGTCTGGGCCACAAGACAGGCCAGACCGGTCATAAAGCGCAGTTTGACCGCGCCTCGGATGACAGCCTGCAGCGCAAAATAGCCCGGCATACGTGGGGCGATGAGATTGTAGGTTTCGATATCTCGTGCGGCAAACACGCGCTCCCACGGCACCAGGACATCATCAAAAATAGCGATGGCATCGCCTTCGTCAAAACGACTGCTCAGTGGTCGGTCAAAACTACTAGCGCCTGTGTCATAGGGTTCACGGCAGATGAATTTGAGTCCTCGTGTGGCCATGGGAATGGAGAAGCTAATGGCGTAGTCTCTTTGGCCTGGCTTGCGGGGCATATACGGAGCAACCCAAATGTCATCGCTGACCGGGGCCAACGTGGACAGCATGCGCGCGCCTTTGACGATTAGGCCGGCATCGGTCTCTTTTACAATCCTGATGCTTTCTTGGTCTTCCACGCCCTTTGTTTTGTCTATTTGTGGATCGACTAAGGTATGCGTCAGGCACAGGTCGTTTTCTCGACACAGCTCATAGTAAGCCCAAGAATTTTCACCAAACTGGGTCTCATTGCGTCCCAGCCAGGATTTGATTGCAGCCATGTCAGCCACAAAGGCGTTCATATAGTCGGGCAAGCGGCCCATCATGCCGCAGGTCAGTTCGCACCGGGCGGTTTCGCCGCAACGACGTTTTTCAATATCCTGCCAGCTTTCCGCTAAAACAAACGAGGTGTTGACTGGCTCTCCAGAACTTGGCGACGGGTAGGTCAGGATCTCTTTATATGTTTCCTCATGCTGTCGGTCGTATAACTTGGCCATCTCTCGGATGACGCCCTGAAAGGGTGGATATTTAGTAACGTCACGGATGAGTTCTCCGTTGACATAGAGCTCGCGATCATCGCGGAGTCCGTCGATATATTCCTGACCGGTGCGTGCTCCCATAGTGCTCCTTATGTTTATTTTTCATAGCGTGTTTTGGACGAAGCGGAATCCTTTCTCACAGGTTTTCCTTCGCCCCACTTTAAGTGAGGTCAGAGTTGTCATCTATACAGAAGAAGATTAACTCCTACGTTGTGAGTACCCCAAGACTACAGCCCAAGAATGAAATTCCGACCCTTAGGA
>CAZXFE010000006.1:25515-38428 GCA_964639795.1 uncultured Enterobacteriaceae bacterium
TAACGTAAAACCAAGGCGATAAAATCTATTAAACGGATTGTCCATTACCGTATATTTTTACTTTTCATTCTTGTCTTTCTGGGCTGTTGCTATGCACCAGTGGCTGGCGCGACAATTGATAAATGGGTAGATGAGAATGGGACCCCGCATTTTGGCAATACCCGATCTCAAACTATGTAGCCGGAGGGACAGCTTGAGTTAGCGCCGCCCTCTCATGCATATTCGCACCTTGAGAGACCGGAAGCGAAAAAGCAACACCTCAGACCGGTTTCGAGGAAAATATTGGTGGGCAAGCAAGAGTCCCAAGTCTATAGCGAGGCTGGAGGGGAACTGTACACCGCCAGTGGGTGCCATTACTGCAAAAATGCCCGCGAATTTTTTAACAGACGTGGTAGTTCTTTCTCTGAATATGACATTGAAGTCAACGCAGGGGCCGCTGTATGTAAACTAGAGATCGGTGGCCGCCCCGGAGCCCCGTCTGCCCTGGTGAACGGCCAAGCGATGCATGGGTTCTTGCCGACGGACGAATGCGGCAGTCCGTTAATCTGTAAGCAGCTGATTCTTCATTGCGCTCTGTCTATGACACGCCTTCTCCTTTAACAATCGCGCTCCCCCTCGACCCCTGTCCATGCTAGGTTGATGATACATTCTGAGAAACTGTGGGGAGCTGCAGCGTGAAATTCCAGGCTGTTATTTTCGATTGTGATGGGGTACTCGTCGACAGCGAACTGCTCGCAGCCCAGGTGTTCGTGGAGTGTGTTGCGGACTTGGGGTTGGACATGGCGCTAGAAGAAGCAATTGGCGCATACAAAGGAAAGAAGCTGGCCGTGTGTGTAGCTGATGTTGAACGACGTCTTGGTCGTTCTGTCCCAAACAGCTTTATCACTGATTTTCGAACGCGTAGCGCCGAAGTCTTTCAAGCCCGACTACAGCCAATCCCTGGTGTCGAAGGTGTCATTGAGACTGTGCGATCCTTGTCAATTCCGTTCTGTGTTGCGTCGAGTGGACCTCGTGAGAAAATAGAAGCGAATTTGACTATTACTGGTTTACGGTCGTATTTCCAAGGAAATATTGTGAGTGCCTATGAGGTCGGAAGTTGGAAGCCTGACCCCAGCCTGTTTCTTCATGCGGCCCAGACTCTTGGGGCTGCCCCCAGAACCTGTGCCGTTATTGAAGACAGCCTTCCTGGCGTCCAGGCCGGTGTTGCGGCTGGAATGACGGTGTATGGGTACGCTGCAGACTCAGATGCGGGGACCCTCGCTGCCGCTGGTGCCCAGATCTTTCAGGAAATGAATGAGCTTATTGCTTTGCTGCGATAAATCTAGCTTTTTCTTTGGTCTTCGACAGTTTAATGTTGAAACAAACAGCTCACTACTGGAGAGTTCCGGTCCAGCCTGATTCAGCTCGAAATTCGGGAACAAAGAGAAAACGGGGGCAGGCCATGGCACAAGCGAATCTTGGATACCGTGTCATTGGAATGGAAGGCGTTGCTTTGCTTCCCCACCGGGTTACAGGAGCAGGAGAGAAGGTTGGAGATCGCCTCCGAGAGATTACTCGATTTATCAACGTGCGGAGTGCCGCAACTCTCTCTATCTTCTTTGATGTGCCGGAGAAGGATTCTCACGAGGGGTACGCAGCTTGGTCTGCGACCTATGATTATGTTCCCAACCCGGTGATTCAGATTGAGGAGCCGCTGATCGGTTTTCTCATCGACCAACTCGCTATCGGGAAAGCCCCGGATGCTGGCTCATGTGAGGACAAAACTTACGGAAGCTAATTGTCGGGTGGGTGATGTTGCCTCCCAGCCTCTGGCGGATGGCCGTGTTGAACTGGCCGTGTGTGCCCTAACGTTGACGCATTTCGGCGATCTTGAGCCTCCTATACGAGAACTGGCTAGGGTTGTCCGGTCCGATGGTCGGATTCTGCTGTCGGGCCACCATCCCTTTATGGCAGCTCTGGGAGGTGAGACATTTTATGTGAGCAGAGATGGTGGTTTTGGTTGTGTGGCAGGCTAGTTTCATCACCACGCAGACTACTTTGCAGCATTCAAAAAGGGGGATCTCGTCGTCCAACAATGCCTCGAACCATCTTACGGTCCAGCAGAAATAGGTATCTTGCCAGACAGTGTCACAGAGATTGCGGGTGAAGCATTTCAGGCCGCACTCAATGGAATTCCCAGCGCGCTGATTTGGGAGCTATCAAAAGAGTAACGAACGTGAATGCTGAACGCAGTGTACTGATCAAAGCCCGCGAACGCATTGAACGTCTGTCAACCTCGAAGATTCGAGAGATTGCCAATGCCAGTCTTGGCTGATCCTGGCTCGAATACCGTGGTGGTCGGTCCCTTGTGGCCAAACCTGATGGAGAGCGTTCACATCATGGGCTGTGAGACCCGAATCGTTCCCTTGGCTTTTGGAGTGAATGCTTGGGCGCTCGATTTAAACCGTCTCTTCGATCATGTAGATGACAAGACCACAGCGATACTCATTAACTCGCCCAGCAATCCGACTGGCGGGGTCATGGATCGAGGCAGTCAGCAGGTCGTTCTCGACTTCCGCCGTCTTTCCTGGACTTTGCTGAGCCTGAGAACAAAGTGATTGTGATCAACAGCTTCTCAAAGACCTGGGCCAGGTCGGGCTGGCGCTTGGGCAGGATTACGGCTCCGCCGCCGCTAGGTGGCATTTTCGAAAAGGTCATTGAGTATCATTATCCATGTCCGGCTCATTTTAGCCAGCTGGCCGGGATTATAGCGGTGACTGAGGGCGAAAATTTTGTCAGCGATGCCGTCCAGTGCTATCAGGCTGCCCGTGATCAGTGTGTTGAGCGCCTGCGCGCTATGCAGCGTGTCCAGTTGCATAGCCCCCCTGGTACGTTTTATTTATTCTTCGCAGTGAACGGTATGGGTGATAGCGTGGGAATCTGCCAGCGCTTGGTTGCCGAGACGCGTGTCGGCCTTGCCCCCGGCGCGGCGTTCGGCGAAGCAGGCTCTGAGTTTCTTCGATTGTGTTTCGCGAACAGTACGGAAACGTTGACTGCAGCATTAGACCGGCTACAGCCGCTGCTGGATTGATCCTCTCTCTTTCATTTTTGTTGTCGGGACAGCTTGGCGCCCCTCTTTACTTTCCGTTCGCGGGCTGCCTAGGGTAGATGCAGCTCATTTCGCGGGAGGTCAGTATGAAAATTTATGACGCTGAGACCGCACCGAATCCGCGTCGGGTGCGGATCTTTGTTGCGGAAAAGGGTATTGAAGTAGTGTACGAACAAGTGGACATCCTAAACGCCGTAAATCGCGGGGAACAATTCCGGAAAAAGAATCCCATGGGTACCCTGCCGGTGCTCGAACTTGATGACGGAACTTGTATTGCGGAAAGTGGTGCCATCTGTCGCTATTTTGAAGAGGTCCATCCGGACCCGCCGCTGATGGGCGTGGATGCCCAGGATAGAGCGGTTGTGGAGATGTGGCACCGTCGCATTGAGTTCGAGCTATTCCAGCCGACAACGCTTGCTTTTCAGCAACAACATGCATTCTTTAAGGGCCGGATCACCCAGGTCCCGGAGTTCGCCGCAGTGTCGAAACAGAAAGCTGAGGAGAGATTGGCTTGGTTAGATGGGGTTCTGGCTGATCGGCCTTTTATTGCTGGCGAGCGTTATACGGTGGCCGATATTGTTGCGCTGTGCGCGGTTGATTTTGGCCGTGTATCGAAGATTAAAATGCATCCGGATCAGAAAAACCTGGCGCGTTGGCACGAAGAAGTTTCGGCTCGACCAAGCGCGAAGGCGTAAATGGCTATGCCTGCCGGACTCGTGGTCCGGTCTCTTTGAGAAATAGAAAGAGAACGGCCGACAGCATATAACAGCCGCCCCAGAAGAAAAAACCGGCGGCTGGAGTGATATCAACCAGCCACATACCGATAATGGGCGCGAGCACGCCACCCAGATAACCCGCAGTGATAGCAATGCCTACGGCAGAGCCAGCCAGGCGGGGGCCAATACCGTCCATTTCTAGCGGCATAACGAAGGCCAGTGGAGCGGCTCCGGCGGCAAAGCCCCATAGCAGAGCGGTAATCCACAGCGGTGTTCCCAGGACAAAAGCAGCTACCAGCATGCACGCGCCGGCTATGAACATGCCGGGAAAGTAGAAAGACTTTCGGAGTCCCACGCGGTCCGAGAGTGAGGGAAGGACCAGCGCGCCTACCACGAACGCCCACAGAATGAGTGAAAGAATAAAACCAGCCTCCGCCTGGGTCATACCTTGGACGTCCGCAAAATAGGTTGGCGCATAGCCAATGATGCCAATATAGCCGCCCATGAACAGCATGTGGCACACGGAAAGAATCCAGATATCACGGATTTGGAGAACCTGACGAATAGCCGTAAGCGCGCCCAATCGTTCAGCCTGGCCTTTAGTTGACTGTTCGTCCGCAGACTTCACCGGCTCAGGCGTCCTATCTCGTACTGTCAGAAACCACAGCACTCCAATCGCGATAGTGGCAAAGCCTAAGAGAGAGGTGAGGTTGCGCCAACCGCCGATCGGCTCTAGCACCAACGGGGTGAGCACAGCGGACAGTGCCCCGCCAACGCCGTAGCCGGCCTGGACCGCACCATTGGCCAAACCGAATTCTTCAGAGTTAAACCACATGCCGAGCGCTTTCGGAACGTTTGGAAAGGTGAGGGCCAGGGCGATGCCGAATAAAAACATCCAGGCATACAATGAGCCAAAGCTCGTTGCTGTGGCCCGCATCAGCAGGGTGGCGCCCATTAGCACGACCCCCAGACCGACAATCTTTTGGACGCCGTAACGATCACCGAGTGCCCCGCCGACGATAGCAGAGACCAGCGTTCCAAAGGAGATAGCCGACCAGAGGGTAGCCCAGCTGGACAGGTCTAATTCCAAGTCGGCAAGCACCTGGGCAACGACCATGACCATATACGTCCAGCCAAATCCAAAGGCCACGGTGAAGACCAGCACGCCATTGGCAAGAACGAGCCAACGATAGCTACTTTTGGCTGCGCATATGTCTGACATAGCCGCACCGTGCCATATACGGTTCACGTGGTCTATGGTTCGGTAACGCCGCGTCAGTTCCAATAACACCAAAGTTCTGGAGACTCTGGGCCCAGATGATGGGTGTATTCACTCCAGGTTCGAAGAAGTCTGCGATCACGAACACGCTGCTCAGGCCGGCTATGAATTCTCCGCCCAAGGTGGTGCCTGTAAACGTAGTAGTGGCGAATTCTACTCCGTCTGCTCGCCCGCAAATGGTGTGCTCACCGTCGGTTAAGAGATTTCAGTTGAACAAGAGTGAGAAGCCGTTGTTTTGATCCCCGCTGTTGTCTTCCGCATCCACCGGACCGCCACCAGAGGCGGCTTTGCGCGAAAAGGTGCTTTCAATGAAGATTTCGATGAGGATCGCATCACACACCAAGTCGCTGATGACGCCGACCCCACTGTGGGCACGAAGGTGCCGCTTTCGAGCAGGCGCGTCATTTGTCTATTGAGCGGACGACTTTCGTTTGCTCGATAGACCCTTTCCCTTCTAAATGTCAAGCGTTACACACCCGTCCTAGGGATACCTGCTATTGCCAAGAACTGTTGATCCAGAACCGAACGAGCGGCGACGTGGTCAAATCGTCGGCGGAGCCGCCGGCCACTTTATGCGTCGGGGTTTTCACCAGACGACGATGCAGAAAATTTGCGCACAAGCGGGCATGAGTTTCCGCGGCATATACAAATATTTCGCCAGCAAAGACGCGATCATTGTTGCCATCGTGGAAAAGCAGCGAGAAGAAAGCGCGCTCATCATAGCCGCATTACAGGGTACGCAAGATTTTGTTGAACAATTAGTCGATATCATGCAGGCGATTTTGCACGCCTTTCGTGATCCACATACAGGCGGCTTGGCGTGGTGGTCTTTGCCGAGGGGTCCCGCAATCTGCGCGTGCGCGAAGTACTCAGGCGCAATGAAAGTGAATTGAAAGAGGCCTTCTCGACCACGCTAAAAAAGGCTCAAGCCGCACGCCAGGTTGATCCGGGTCTCAGCTATGAACGGCTGGCCGAAGTCCTGCTGGATTTGATCGCCGGCCTGAGTTCACGAGCTATTGTGGACCCTGAACACAAGCCGGACCAACTGTCCCAAGTGATTGGAACATGTATAGTGCGCTTCCTTAGCCCGATTTCGCAATACCTCGACTCAGTAATACGCCATAATAGGGACGGCAGTCGGACGCTTGGACTGCTCGTATCTTTTTTTCCGTTTCTCTCTTTCGTCTCTAGTCGAACTCTTACGCCTTGCTGACTGTTGCTATGGCAGGCAGGAGTTGAACCGGCGGTGAGTGTAGCGTAAGAGAAACTAAATCATGGCTGTGATGTGGAAATCTTCATTCTGGGCACATGTGTCCGTTGCATTGGCTTTCCTGTGCTATTTGTTTGCCGGGGCGAGTTTTGGCCTGCCTGCAAAGCTAGAATGTTCTTGCTGTGCTAGGACTCCGGCTGCTCACGGGGAAGGAAAGCCTCACCACGACCATGCTGGGCCTAAGGCTGATGGCGTTAAAGCGGGTGATTCTTGTCCGCTCTCGCACGGCTCGCATACCGGCCATGATAGCAATATATCTCAGCAGCAAGCTTTGGAACAGATTGTCATGTGCCCTCAAGGCTACTGTTTGCTCTATCCCGGTGAGGGAGAGGTGGTGTCCATTGCAAAGTTTCTTGCATCTCCCACACTGTTCATTGCCACTGGACCTGGTCTGAAACGACCACCTGATCTGCGCCGCTGGGTGCGACCTGACCTCTTCCGTCCTCCGCCCGATCACCCGCCCTCCGTGCTCCACTCCGTTTAATTCCTTCGTCATTTTTTTCGTCTGCTCTTCTCTGCCAACCTTGGGGAAGGATGGGCGAGGATATCCGTTCGGCAAGGTTTACTTGCGCCTGTGTGAAGGAATCCCAGGCCAGCTGGTCAGAGCCTAAGAGCGAAGAGGACAGAGCATGAAAATCTGGATCATTATATTCGGAACAGTACTATTGAGTGGACTCCCACTCTCCTGGCCGCCGGCGTTTGCCTCATGTGGGCAAGCCTTCTGTCCGATTGAAACCTCCGCCCTTGCCGAAAGTCCGTTGCGCCAAGGCAAGTTCTATTTCAATGTGGTGTATGAATACATTGACCAGGACGAGCCGCGCATCGGGACGAGTAGAGCCAGCGTCGGAGAGATCGCGCGTGATCACGATGAAGTATTCACGCAGAATAATACGGTGAAGTTCACGCTCGATTACGGCATCACCTCACGTTTGACCCTGGGCCTTTTGGTCCCCTTCCTGGACCGCCACCATGCCCATATTGAACGTGAGGAGCATCACGACGACCACGAGCAAGAGAGTGGTGGTGGCGATTTGGAGGAGCCTGATAGTGGAGGCGCGGTTGACCGCTGGACCTATCAAGAACTTGGAGACCTGCAGCTCAGCGCTCGTTATCTTCTTCTGCAGCCTGAGACACCACTGCGCCCGGCCTTTTCTCTTATTGCCGGAATGAAGCTGCCGACTGGACGCGTGGGGGTGAAAAATGACACCGGCGAGACAGCCGAGTTGACCCTGCAACCGGGAAATGGCTCGTGGGACGGCATTATCGGCATATCTTATATCCAGAACTTCTCGGTTTCGACCTTGATTAAGAAGACCGCGCTTGCGCCGCTGTTTGTCACCGTACTGGGACGGTTTCCCGTTGGCGTTGGCAAATTTGGCTATGAACCGGGCTCCGAGATTTTTGTGAATATTGGATTTGCGTATCCGCTCTTTCAGAAGCTGGACCTCTTAGCCCAGATCAATTTTCACTATCGGGATAGAGATTCAGTTGGCCACGCGCCCGGCGTCGAGCAAGCGGATACTGGCCGTGAAACTCTTTTTTTGAGTCCGGGCGTACGCTATCATCTGACGAGGAATATGAATCTCTACTTTTTCATGCAGTTTCCTGTCTACCAACGCATGAATGGTATTCAGGTCACGTCGGACTGGAATCTCACGTCGGGGATTTCGTATCGGTTTGACCCGTTCTCACGGATTTGATCGAAGACTATCGGCAAGCGCCTATGATGATTCAAGAGGCCAGAATAGTCAAAACGTTTTGGCTAGAGACGAACTCTACTAACTGTAACTGTCACAAAACACAAAGCCCCCTTGAATAAATATCTTCGGCAAGTGAAGGCGGGCGAAGAAGTTTTGGTGACTGAGCGTGGACTTCCTCTAGCAAAACTTGCCTCCGCTCTTGGTTCTGGTCCATTACCCGACTATTTTATAGAAATGGAAAAGCAAGGGCTCATTAAACGTGGGGCACGTAAGCTGTCCAAAGAATTCTGGGATCTACCACGTTCCTTAGATCTAGCAGGCGCAGTGCGGAAAACGCTATTACAGGAAGGAGAAGTAGGCTGGTGAGATTCTCGGATGATTCTGATGAGTATAAAGAAGGATTCTCTCTTTAGATCTTTCCGCTCACAAAGGGACTCAAACCATGCACTGTAAACCGACTTTCTGTACTGGGCCTTAGACGACGCACGGGAGACTCTACGGTTCACTGATGCCATGGTGGAGAGTGTCATTATTCTTGTCGGCGGCGGAGTATCTGAGTCAGTTTGGGACGATTGACGAAGCCTCTTTGCCTCGTATCCTCGTGTATGAACTGCTCAAAGTATTACGCACTCGTGAGGAAAAGCGCTTTCACTTGGGCTGGGCCAAAAGTTTTGTTGGGATCGGTGGCGGGTTCTTTGCCATGGTAGTGATTAGTTTGTATTTGATCTAGCAGCCTTTACTGCGCAACATATCTCCCATCCGATGCCATAGCGTGACCTCTAGCAGATGCCATAGCGTGACCTCTAGCAAAGGATACCGCGTCAGAACACAGTCGGACCACGGTCTCGGCGATTTCTTCGGGCTGGGCGTTGATGACGCTTTCGACCATAGGTGTCTCAATGCCGCCGGGCAGACGGCGTTTACCCGAATGCCCGACTTGGCGTATTCCAGAGCAGCGGTTTTTATCAATCCGACTACGCTGTGTTTCGCCGCGACATAGGCGATTTGGCCGATGATGCCGACCAGCACCAAGACCGAGGCTATATTCACAATCTTACCACTACCGTGTGTGAGCGTGGGTGTGATTTCGTGCTTCATGCACAACCACACGCCGCGTAGATTGTTGATCACGCGGCTACAGTGCTTCTCAGAACAATCAGCGGTCAGGGACAGGCCTCTGGCTATGCCGGCGTTGTTAAACGCGCAATAGAGTTGGCCGTACGGTTCGACTGTTTTACAGATCAGATTGTCAATATCAACTGTTTGGGTGACATGTGTTTTGATAAACGTTGCCTGCCTGGCAGTGTTGCGAATCGTGCTAACGGGTTCTTTTCCACAATCCACGTCAACTCGGCCACTATAACTTTGGCTCCCTGTTGGGCAAATACGAGCGCGGTGGCTTTGCCGATGCCTGAACCACGACTTGTTACAAGGGCTACTTTGCCACTTCACGTTTCCGCCATACGTCCTCCTTCGGTTTCGGTCGGATAGTATTAGGCTAAAACTTTCCGAGCAGTGCAAGCTGGGGATAACTGATCGAATCTGAGCGTGTTTCTCTCTGGCAGGATTATCTCTGGTTTGGTATGGTCCACACTTCGGTGAGGAGAGGCTCCCGCAAAGAAAGAGGACGTATGCATACGCCTAGACTGAGTTGGTGTTCTTTGATTGGTTTCTGTGTGGTTGGAATGACGACGTTGGGCTGTACTTCCGGCGAACAGCAGCAGGCTTCATTCGAACAGATCGATCAACAAGCTGAACAGGAGAAGCCCACGCCTGGGGTGGAAGCTGAAACTGCTAAAACGGTCCCTCTTGCTACTGCTATCTCCCCGCTTGAGCCAACCGACTATTACGATGTCATAGACACGGATCTGAATTGTGAAGATGCGAACCGCTTCTCGGTCCGCACTGTTGAGCGTTTAGGCTATGAGGTGACTTCCTTCAATGCGGCTACAGAGAATACAGATGGCCGGATAGAGGCCAAGCAGACTGGGCGTTGGGGAGGGGAAGAGGAGGTGTCCGTCGTTATCTCCTGTGGTCCGAAAGGTACCCTTATGAAGCCGCGCTCAAATGTGCTCCCGTGTGACCAAGCCAATATGGCCATGCGTCAAGCACTACTCAGTAGTGGTTTTACGATCACCTCAGACAATCCCGCTACGTTGGCCAGCGCCGGGATGATGACAGGTGAAAAGGAAGGTGCGAAACCCACCTCTGTTTCGATTACCTGCCATATCGACCGGAACCTTGTTGAGATGGAGATCAGTGAGGATAGTCCGCTCGTTGACAATGTTGACTTCACCAAGGCGCTGTCCGATTTCCAACTCGGATTTTATACGGCATTTAACAAGGCGGAGGGGCGGATAGCCCGCAACCCGGCGGATCAGGGTCGATTGTATGTCAGTGTACGGCCGATGAATCTGGTTGATACCCAAATCGTGTTTGGGACGAAGGATCTTGGAGTCGTGGCGCTCAAGGTCAATATCGCAAATCCGACCGCTCAAACGTATGTGCTGGAAACGGAAAAAATTGTCTTGTTAGAGGAATCCTCAGGAGAACGCATCAAACCCCTTAGTCCTGGAGAAACGTCCGTGTCTACCCCCCCGCTGACGGATCGGCCGGTTGGCCCGGGCGCGAGTATCCAAGGCTATTTATACTATCCGTCCGGAACGTATACGGGCGCCCGGGGGTCCATGGCAGACCAGAAGAGTCAGGAGCGGGAAGGGTTCAGCATGGATTTCAAATCCTGGTAAGCCGCGTAGAATCAAACAGAGAATGGAGGACGTTTCATGGCAGATAAAACTTACAAGAGAGATATTGACCGAAAAAAAGTCCAAAAGCTGGCGGAACATACGATAGGCTTTCTGACTGGTGCTGCTGTGTCCGGCATGATCTATTTGGGCGACCGCATGGGTCTCTATCAAGCGCTTGATGGTGCGGGACCGATGACCAGTGAAGATTTGGCTCAGAAAACGGGCCTGCACGAACGCTGGCTGCGGGAGTGGCTCGAAGGTCAGGCCACCGCTGGGTTAATTGACTATATAGGCAACCAACAGTTTGCATTATCGCCCGAGGCTGCATTGGTTTTTTCTAATGAAAACAGCCCGGCATTTCTCGCTGGCGGGTTCTGTTCGT
Source organism: uncultured Enterobacteriaceae bacterium (assembly GCA_964639795.1). GTDB lineage: Bacteria > Desulfobacterota > Binatia > Bin18 > Bin18 > Bin18. The sequence goes on from CAZXFE010000006.1 coordinate 36,698, forward strand.
TGCCGCAACAGATCGGGGTGCTGGAGAAACTCCCGGAGTCCTTTAAGACTGGGCTGGGCTTGCCGTATGATGCGTTTGGAACAGAGGGCGCACGCGGTATTGAGCGCTTTATTGCCCCCTGGTTTCAGGCTCACCTCGTGCCGAAAGCTTTGCCGGCACTCGATGGCGTGGTACCCAAGCTCGAAGCGGGAGCAGCGGTAGCCGATGTTGGCTGTGGGTCTGGTGTGGCGCTGCTGAAGATCGCGCAAGCCTATCCCCATACAGACTGCCACGGCTACGACATCTCAAAGCATGCCTTGGCGCGGGCGGAAGAGAATAAGGCTAAGGCCGGGGTAACAAATGTGACCTTTCACGATGCCAATGGCGATGCCATTCCTGGCGACAAGCGCTTTGACTTTATTACGACCTTTGATTGTCTGCACGATATGGCAAATCCGACGCCGGTCATTCAAGCCATTTACAACGCGCTCAAGCCTGAGGGGACGTGGCTTATCGCAGACATTCATAGTTTGGCTACGTTCGAAGAAAACCTGGCCGACAACCCACTCGCGCCTCTGTTGTACGGATTCTCCGTGATGCAATGCATGTCTTCATCCATGTCGGAGCCAAACGGCGAGGGCTTAGGGACGCTGGGATTCACGGAGCCCGTTGCGCGTAAGATGGTCGGCGGCGTGGGATTCAGCCGCTTCAAACGGCACGATTTTGATAATCCGATTAACGCGTATTATGAGGTACGGCCCTAGAGGATCTATAGGGAAGGGGGCGACTAGCCTGTCGTCCCTACGCACTCACCTGTCCTCTTTGAGCTTCAACGGTGACTGAATCTGCTCGCGGTCTAGCTGTAACTCATGCATACTCAAAGCAGACAAACATACATCACTGCTCGATTGGACGATGGTTGCGGTTGCCGCGTCTCGAAAGAAGCCGTCCGATTTCCCAGCCTTTGAAGATGGCGGGCCCAAGCCCAATTTCAAGAGCGGACCCGTGTGGATGACGCAACCGGTTCTCCAAAAACATATTTGGCCCTGAGATATACGGCCAAGGTTTCGACGGCACCTATTTCATCAGTGTCGACCGACTAGGCGGCATAGCGCAGCAGGCACCGTGCGGCTTCGAGTTCAGCACTGATCTTAGCCATGCGACGGCGGATGTCTTGATGGTCGGCAACTGGTTGAGCATAGCCTCTTGGCTGGCGGTTTTGGACATAGGCCGTGACCGCTTTCAGCACGGCAACTCCAACGCCAAGGTAGACGGCTACGTAGTGGAGATTGGCCAGGACTTCCTCAGGTGCCAACCAGTCCGGAATGCTCGGAATGATGAATTCGTTGAGGACGGCATCTTCTGGGACAAAGCAGTTCTCAAAGATGATAGTGTCGCTCTGCGTGCCGCGCGTATCACAAACGTGCTCAATACGAATGCCTGGGGTGTCAGTGGGAAAAAGGGCTAGGACGCCGGCTGCAGGGTTGGACTCCTGTTCGGGGTGGGCAAAGAGGGCAATATAAGCGTTGGCTTCGACCATTGAACCAAAAGCCTTTTTCCCGGGCTCATCTCAGTAAGACAAGCCGCCCCTCCTAAGAAGGGATTTGTTGATGAATACCGCTCAATCACCCGCACCAGTTTCACTGTGTTCTCCTTGAATGAAATCAAATCCGGTATGGAATGCTATGGCGCCTCTGTTTGGCCGTCAAGCTGACTAAGCGTCTTCTCTTTGGCCAGAGATTACGATACACC